>DASUON010000146.1:0-2218 GCA_036276615.1 Burkholderiaceae bacterium | reverse complement strand
GGCGCGTTCACCGAGGCCTACAAGCAGCTGGTGCCCCTCTACGAAGCGGCCACGGGCCACAAGGTCATCAGTTCCTACGGCGCGTCCATCGGCAATGCGCCCGACTCCATCCCCAGCCGTTTTGCACGGGGCGAGGCTTTTGACCTGGTCATCCTGTCGGAAGGCGGTCTGGAAGCCCTGATGCGCGACGGCAAGCTGGTCAAAGGCTCGCGGGTGGACGTGGTGCGCTCGCAAATTGGCGCGGCGGTGCGCAAAGGCACGCCCAAGCCCGACATCAGCACCGTGGCGGCGCTCAAGCAAACCCTGCTCAACGCCAAGTCGGTGGCCTATTCGGCCAGCGCCAGCGGCACCTACCTGTCCACCGAAATGTTCCCCAAGCTGGGCGTGCAGGAACGCCTGGCGGTCACGGGCAAGAAGATCCTCAGCGAGCGCGTGGGCGCGGTGGTGGCCCGGGGCGACGCCGAGCTGGGCTTTCAGCAGGTGAGCGAACTCATCTACTTCAAGGAGCTGGATTTCATCGGCACCCTGCCTGAAGAAGTGCAGCAAACCATCTTCTTCTCAGCCGCGCTGGTGCAGGGCAGCCAGCAGGCTGACCTGGCACGTCACCTGCTGGGCTTCCTCACCTCGCCCGCGGTGGCCGACATCGTGCGCGCCACCGGCCTGGACCCTGTGGACCAGCGCACCGTCAAAGCCCCCCAATGAGCCTGAGCCACGGCCACAGCGCGCCCCGGACCCTGGGCCACCTGTTCTGGGCGTTTTCGGTGCTGTCGTTGCAAGGCTTTGGGGGCGTGCTGGCGGTGGTGCACCGTGAGCTGGTGGACAAACGCCGCTGGCTGACCGATGCCGAGTTCGTCGAAGACTGGGCCGTGGCCCAGGTGCTGCCCGGCCCCAACGTCTGCAACCTGGCGCTGATGTTCGGCGACCGCCACCTGGGCTGGCGCGGTGCGCTGGTGGCGCTGGCGGGGCTGCTGACCTTCCCGCTGGTGCTGCTGGTGGCCGTGTCGCTGCTGCTGGGGCCGTGGATTGACCAACCCGCCGTCACCGGCGCGTTGCGGGGCATGGGTGCGGTGGCGGCGGGGCTGATCGCCGGATCGGCCCTCAAGCTGCTGCTGAGCATCAAGCAGCATGTGCTGGGCACCGCCGCGGTGTGGCTGCTGGCCGCCCTGGCCTTTGCCGGGGTGGTGGGGCTGCACCTGTCGCTGCACACGCTGGTGCTGGGGCTGGGCTCGGTGGCCTGCGGCCTCACCGGGCTGGCCTTGCGACGTCGAACCCGGCCATGAACTCCACCGACTGGCTCCACCTGCTGCTGTTCCACCTGTCGGTGTCCCTGCTGGCGGTGGGAGGCGCGGTGACGTTGATGCCCGGCCTGCACCGGTTTCTGGTGACCGACCAGGGCTGGCTGACGGGCACCCAGTTTAACCACGCGCTGGTGCTGGCCCAGGTGGCCCCCGGCCCCAACGTGCTGTACGTGGCGCTGATGGGGTGGCAGGTGGGCAGCCACGGCGCGGGCGCACAGGCGTCGGTCGGGACATGGGTGGCCTTCAGCCTGCTGGGCCTGCTGCTCAGCCTGGTGGGGGTGCTGGGGCCCAGCTCGGTGCTGACGCTGGCCATCACCCGTTGGTGCCGCCGCAACCAGGACCGCCTGGCCATCCAGGCGTTCCGCCAGGGCATGGCCCCGCTGGTGGTGGGCGTGCTGTGGTCCAGCGCCTGGCTGCTGGCGAATGGGGACGGGGAGTGGAACCAGAACAAAGGCCTGTGGACCCTCACCGCGGTGTGCGCCCTGCTGGTCTGGAAAACCCGCCTTCACCTGCTGTGGATGCTGGCCGCGGGCGCACTGGCGGGCGCATTGCAGTGGGTGTGAACGAGCGCAGCCACGCGCCAGGCCGCGCCGGAAAACTTCAAGCTTTTTTGGCACATGGCGCTTTATTTAAAAGCGCAAGCAGCTACGTTTTAAATAGCAATTCACACTGAAGCACCTTGGTGCCGAAAGGCATTCAAAGGCGTGCAAAGTACGCATGGCCCCCCGTTGTCCAGGCCCCACACCACGGCATGGGGAACCAACGCATTGAGCCGAGCGCCCACCCCAAGGGTTTACCCCAGGTTTACACACCCGTTACCGGCGCGGCACACCGGCTGCCGACACTCCTTGGGGCAGACACCTCAAGGAGAACACCATGAACCTCAACCCCCACCGCCCCTGGATCACCCCGCTGGTCAT
>DASUON010000145.1:0-2331 GCA_036276615.1 Burkholderiaceae bacterium | reverse complement strand
ATCGGCGATGCCGTTCACTGCCGCATAGGCAGCTCAGAAAGAGAGCGCTACTGCTGCGATCAGCAAGTCAATGTTCACTGCCGCATAGGCAGCTCAGAAATGATGGGCGAGGCCCCTGGGTGGGCCGCCACGGTTCACTGCCGCATAGGCAGCTCAGAAAACCTGCTGGAACTGTCGAATTCCCCACGTGGTGTTCACTGCCGCATAGGCAGCTCAGAAAAACGACGTGTCAAACGCGCCCACCATTCGGTCGTTCACTGCCGCATAGGCAGCTCAGAAAACGGTCATGCACGAGCTGTCGTGCACCCGGGCGTTCACTGCCGTGTAGGCAGCTCAGAGATTGACGGCCTTGCTGGGGAACGGTATGAGTTTGTTCACTGCCGTGTAGGCAGCTCAGAAAAGTACGCGCCCGCCGGGTAGTCGTAGCCCTGGGTTCACTGCCGTGTAGGCAGCTCAGAAAAGGACTTGCAACGACAAGAGGCCATCGCCACCGTTCACTGCCGTGCAGGCAGTTCAGGAATGGGTGGGGAAAACGTACAGGCACCCGGTGCCGTTCACTGCCGCATAGGCAGCTCAGAGAGCTTTGCACCATGTCGGGGGTCATGCGGCTACTTTCACTGCCCCACCACCAGCTCCCCCCCCATTGACCTTCCCACCAGGTCAAGGTTTAAGCTGGCCCCATGAACACCTCCCCCGCCCCCGACGCCCCCTCCGCTGCCCCGCCCGAGCTGTGCACGCTGGACATCGGCGTGGGCGGCATGACTTGCGCCTCCTGCGTGGGCCGGGTGGAGCGGGTCCTGAAAAAACTGCCCGGTGTGGACAGTGCCAACGTCAACCTGGCCACCGAATCGGCCCGGGTGGTGTGGCAGCCCACAGCGTTGGCCGACCCGGCGGCGGCATCCGCGCTGTTTGCCGCTCGCGTGGCCCGCGCCGTGCGCGATGCCGGGTACGAACCCCGGCCCGTGGACACGGGCGACAACGACGCGCCGCCCCCCGCCTGGCTGGGCGTGCCGCTGGATTTCTGGCCCATCCTGGCCGGGGTGCTGCTGTCGCTGCCCTTGGTGGGACCCATGGTGGGCGACCTGTTTGGCCGGCACTGGATGCTGCCCGCCGTGTGGCAGTTTGCCTTGGCCACGCCGGTGCAGTTTGGCCTGGGTTGGCGCTTCTACAAGGCCGGTTGGCATGCGCTCAAAAGCGGCAGCGGCAACATGGAACTGTTGGTGTCCATCGGCACCACTGCGGGCTGGGCCTTGTCCACCTGGTTGTGGTGGCAGGCCGAGCCTGGCGAGATGGTGCATGTGTACTTTGAAGGCTCCGCCGTGGTCATCACCCTGGTGATGCTGGGCAAGTGGCTGGAAGCCCGCGCCAAGCGCCAGACCACCAGCGCCATCCGCGCCCTGCGCCAGTTGCGGCCCGAGGTGGCCCACCTGCTGCCCGACGGCGTGCGCCGCACCGAGGCGGTGGACGTGCCCGTGGCCGAACTGCTGCCCGGCGACCGCGTGAGCGTGCTGGCCGGTGAACGCTTCCCGGCTGACGGCATCGTGACCCAAGGCCAGACCCAGGCCGACGAATCCATGCTCACCGGCGAAAGCCTGCCCGTGCCCAAGGCCCCCGACAGCCCCGTGACCGGCGGCACCCTCAATGGCGACGGCGTGG
The DNA here is from genome assembly GCA_036276615.1 of Burkholderiaceae bacterium. Lineage (GTDB taxonomy): Bacteria > Pseudomonadota > Gammaproteobacteria > Burkholderiales > Burkholderiaceae_C > UBA2334. Next base: position 675 of record DASUON010000145.1, on the reverse strand, counting down.
TGCAGGTGCAAGTGACCGCCGTGGGCACCCAAAGCACGCTGGCTCGCATCATTGCCCTGGTGCAGGACGCCCAGGGCCAAAAGGCCCCGGTGCAACGCCTGGTGGACCAGGTGGCCGCCGTGTTCGTGCCCGTGGTGCTGGTCATTGCCCTGGCCACCGTGCTGGGTTGGCACTGGGCCGGTGCGCCGTGGGAACAGGCGCTGATGTACGCCGTCACCGTGCTGGTGATTGCCTGCCCCTGCGCGCTGGGCCTGGCCACCCCGGCGGCCATCATGGCGGGCACGGGGGTGGCGGCGCAGCACGGCATCCTGATCAAAGACGCCGAAGCCCTGGAAACCGCCCACCGCGTGGACACCGTGGCCTTTGACAAGACCGGCACCCTCACCCGCGGCCAGCCGGTGCTGACCGGGCTGTGGCTGCCACCCAAGGTGCAAGACCAGATCGACGCCGACCAGGCCCTGCGCCTGGCCGCCGCCCTGCAACAGCACAGCGAACACCCGCTGGGCCGCGCCGTGGTGCAGGCCACCCGCCAGCTGCCCGAGGCCAACGACCCGGCTTCCGCCATCGCGCCCATTCCGCCGTTGACCGACGTGCACACCGTGCCCGGCAAAGGCACCCAGGCCACCCTGCAAGGCCAGCCCCTGCGCCTGGGCAGCCTGCGCTGGATGGCCGAGC
>DASUON010000144.1:0-2434 GCA_036276615.1 Burkholderiaceae bacterium | reverse complement strand
GAAATTCGACGCCGAACAGCGTGGCGTCACCGTCCATCGCCTGACGAAAGCGCCCCCAGCCCTGCTTGTATTCCCGGCAATATAGCCCAGTGCAGTCTCCCCATCAGTCCACCACAGCCGCCTCACGCACACCCGCTTTGTGTGCCAGTGGGTACTTCAAATTTCATAGCTGCTCACGCTTTCAAATCAAGCGCTAGAGCCATATTTTCTTGAAATCTCTGGCCTCCGGCCCCCTCCCCAAGCCATTTCACACCCGCTTCACACCGCCTGCGTGAGCAGCGCACAGGGGCTTTGAACAATCGTGTTTCCCATTTCAAGGAGCACGACGTGAACCGTTTTCCCCTGTTGAGCAAGACCGCCGTCATCGGCTTTCTGATGCTGCTTTTGCTCATTCCCCTCGGCATGGTGACCGGGGTCATTCAAGACCGCATGCGTTTTCGTGACGACGCCATTCAGGACGTGTCGCGCGCCCACTCGGGGCCGCAGGTGCTCAGCGGCCCGGTGCTGTATGTGCCTTACACCGAAACCTTTGTGCGCACGGTGGTGGCGGATGTGGACAAACACATCCAGCGCCAGGAAACCGTGCAGGTGCACCGCGAGCTGACCGTGTTTCCCAAGGTGCTGGACACACGCAGCAAGCTGGACACCGAGACGCGTTGGCGGGGCATCTTCCCCGTGACGGTCTACACCAGCGGGCACGACAGCACGGGCCGTTGGGTGGTGCCCGCGATCACGCCGCAGGAGAAGGAGGGGCGCATCACCCTGGGCCAGCCCTGGCTGATGGTGGGCGTGAGCGATGTGCGCGGCCTGATCGGCCGCCCCCGCCTGGAACTGGCCGGGCAGGCCCTGGACGTGGTGGCTGCGCCCGCCGGGCTGGGCCTGCCGCTGGGCCTGGCGGCGGCGGTGCCCGCCTCGCTGCTGACCCCCGGCGCGGTGCTGGACGTGAAGCTGACGCTGGCGCTGGCGGGCACCCGCCGCATGGGCTACCTGCCGCTGGCCGACGACAACACCATCACCCTCACTTCGTCATGGCCGCACCCCAGTTTTGACGGCGACTTTCTGCCCCGCAGCCGCACGGTGTCGGCGGATGGCTTTGAGGCCAGTTGGGCCGTGTCGTCCCTGTCCAGCCACGCCCAGCAGCAGTTCCTTGCGCCGGGCAAGGGGGAGTCAGCGTCTTCGCTGGAGAACCTGGGCGTCACCCTGGCCGACCCGGTGGATGCGTACCGCTTGTCGGAGCGTGCGTCCAAGTACGGGCTGATGTTTGTGCTGCTGACCTTTGCCGCGTTTTTTGTGTGGGAAACCGTGAAGGGCTGGCGCATCCACCCCATGCAATACCTGCTGGTGGGTGCGGCGCTGGTGCTGTTCTTCCTGTTGCTGCTGTCGCTGTCCGAGCACACGGGCTTTTTGACGGCCTATGCGGTGGCCACCACCGCGTCGCTGGCGCTGTTGACGCACTACCTGCGCCATGTGCTGGGGGGCTGGGGCCTGGCCTGCCGCATGGGGGGCATGCTGCTGGCGCTGTTCGGGGTGCTGTACGGCATTCTGGTGTCGGAAGACAACGCGCTGCTCATGGGCTCGGTGCTGCTGTTTGGCGTGCTGGCGGCGGTGATGGTGGCCACCCGCAAGGTGGACTGGTACTCGGCCATGGGCCGTACAGAGCCCAAGGCGGGGCAAGGTGCAGCCGCCGTGGTGGCCGGTTGAGGAGCACACATGGCCACGTATTTGCACTTTGCACCGGCGGTGGCGTTGGCTGTGGCCGTGGGCCCGCGGCGCGTGGGTTGGGGCTTGATGGGCGCGGGCATGTTCAGCGCCCTGGTGCCAGACCTGGACGTGATCGGGGTGACCCTGGGCTGGGGTGCCTACAACGGCCCCTACGGCCACCGGGGCTACACCCATTCGCTGGGGTTCGCGTTGCTGGTGGGGCTGCTGGGGGCTTTGTGGCCCACCCAGGCCGGGTGGCGCACGCGGCTGGGGCGGGCGCTGTACCTGATGGCGTGCACCGCGTCGCACCCGCTGCTGGATGGCTTGATCGACGTGGGCGTTTGCAACGCCTGGCTGTGGCCCCTGGACGGCAACCGGCTGTGCCTGGACTGGCGGCCCATTCCCATGCGCGGGGTGCCACTGTTTGGTTCGTTGCGCCTGAAGCTGGAGCTGTTGTGGATGGGGGTGCCGTTGCTGGTGCTGGCCAACCTGGGCATGTTGCTGCGCCATGGGGGTGGGGCCTGGTGGCAGGCCCGCCAGACCCGTCAGCCCCGTCAGCCCACGCCCCTGGCCCTGCGGCTGCCCGAGTGGTGGCAAGACCGGCTGCGCCCCCGCGAACGCCGCCGCCAGCGTCAGGCGGGCATCCAGGCGCTGGTGGCCCCGTGGGTCAGGGGGCGGCGTGCGGCCATGCCCTGACCCACACGCCCAGGGCCTCGGCCACCGGCCCGGGGTG
>DASUON010000143.1:0-4656 GCA_036276615.1 Burkholderiaceae bacterium | reverse complement strand
GGCCCGCGGGAAGACCAAGCTGGGCTTTCAAGGTTATGAGATAAGAAATAAAATCACATAACTTTGATAGCCCTGACAAGGAGCACCCTCATGAGCATTGCCGCAAACCATCCCGGGGTGTCGACATTGGTGGGCACGCCGAAAGAGGTGCTGGCCCACCTGGGGAAATCGCAGGCGGACCGCGTGCTCGTGCTCGCATTCGAGCGCATCAAACCCAGCGTCTTTCAGACCTTGGAAGAGAACTTCACCCAGGTGGCGTCCTCCATGTTCGACGTGCTGCAAGCTCGCCAGGAGCGAGAGTCGCTGGAGCGGTTGGCCGAGGTCATGGTGCCTCGCACACCGCCGTCCCCCCGCCTGCTCAAGGAAGCGGCCATGCTGGTGCGCGCGCGCAAAGCGGTGTTGGAGAGTGGCGACTGGTTGACCGCTGCCGACATTGCGCAATTGGCAGGCCTGAGCACCCGAAACCCCAGCGCCCAGCCCAACAAATGGAAAAAGCAGGGCCAGATCTTTGCCATCCACCACGGCGGCGTTGATTACTTCCCGGGTTACGGGCTGGACCGCGATGCAGGCTTCCGCCCATTGAAAGCGCTGGCCCAGGTCATGGCCACCTTGGGAGCGCGCAAGGACGCGTGGGGCATGGCCTACTGGTTCCACTCGGACAACAGCTTTCTGGGTGGACAGCGACCCCAGGACCTGCTGGCCTCAGCACCGCAACGGGTGATGGACGCGGCCACGGACGAGGTTCAGGAAGTTGCCCATGGCTGACCCGGCGCCTCTCGGTCTCCCCGTTCCCGCAGGCAAGCTGCATGTCACGCTCACCTCCCTCGCCGTGGGGGCGGTGCTGCATCGGGTGCACCAGCGCAAGCACCAGGCGAACCAGTTCAACCCGGGCGTGAGCGGCAATGCGCGTTTCAGCCCGATCGTGGATGAACACGGACGACCCATCCCCACGCTGTACGGCGGCGCGACCATGGCGTGCGCCTTGATGGAGACGGTGTTCCACGACGTTCCACACACCGCTGGGTTCAAGACCTTTGACAAAGGCAAGCTGGTGGAACAAGTGCATTCCACCGTTCAGCTGGCGCAGGCGCTTGAACTCGTCGATCTGGCCAGTGTGGCCTTGCGCAAGCTGGGCGTAACACGCAAGCAGCTCATCGACACCGAAAAAGACCAATACCCACTCACCCGCCAATGGGCGGCGGCGATCCACCGCCAATGCCCACAGGCCCAAGGGCTGTCCTGGGTGTCCCGACAGGACGACTCGGCCCGCGCCGTCGTTCTGTTCGGTGATCGCATCCCCCATGGAGTCCTCCGACCGAATGCCCCCTCCCGCAGCCTGCTGGACGATGGGGACACCTACGACGCGGTGCTCGATGTGGCTGAACGCATCGGCGTCTGCATCGTGCCGGGCTTTAGGTAATGCAAATTTGATAGCTGCCAGCGCTTTCATTGAAAGCGCCAGGACCATTTTTTTCTTAAACCTCCGTCACGCCCCCAGCGTCATCAGGCTGGCGTTGCCGCCTGCTGCCGCCGTGTTGGTGCTGATGCTGCGTTCGGCCACCAGCCGGGCCAGGGGCACGGGGCTGCCGGGTGGCAGAGTGGTGAGGGTGACGATGGGGCCGGGGCGCTGGGCCAGGGCCTGGGCGGTGCGCAGGTGGTCGGCGGGGTGGCCGTGGCACAGCGCAGCATCCAACGGAACTTGCCGCTCGGCGCACAGCTGAATGCAGGCCTGCACCGCGGGCGGCAACTGCCGGTGCAGCGCCGCGTGCGTGTCGGCCCACACGGCCTGGGCATCCACCGCCAGCACCGCGGCGAGTTGGGCCAGCAGGTCGTCCTCTGCGCCAGGGTAAGGCCCCACCTCGCACCCCACGCGGTGGCGGGGCTGCACGCGGTACACGTTGCGCTCGCCCGTGGGGCCGGGCAGCACGGCCTCCAGCCCGGCAGGGTTGCAAGCTGCCAACCGGGCGCACTGGTGCGCCAGCGGCAGGCGGTGGTGCTGGGCGGCCCAATCGTGCAGGGCCTCCAAGGCCGGGGTGGGCTGGGGCAGGCCCACCGCGCCGCTGGCCTGCACGCTGCGCAGCGCGGCGTCGTCGGGGCTGTGGGCCAGCAGGCGCAGCAGGTACAGCGGCCCACCGGCCTTGGGACCGGTGCCCGACAGACCCTCACCCCCAAACGGTTGCACGCCCACCACCGCGCCCACCATGTTGCGGTTGACGTACACATTGCCCGCGTGGGTGGCGGCCACCACCTGGGCAATGGTTTCGTCGATGCGCGAATGCACACCCAGCGTGAGGGCGTAGCCGGTGGCGTTGATCTGCGCCAGCAGCGCGGGCAGTTCGGCCCGGCGGTAACGCACCACGTGCAGCACGGGGCCAAACACCTCGCGGCCCAGTTCGGTGAGGCTTTGCAACTCGATGAGGGTGGGCAGCACATAGGTGCCGTCGCCCACGCTGGCGGGGTGGGCCATGCGGTGCACCTTGCGGCCTTGCTGGGCCATGCGCTGCACATGGGCTTCGATGGTGGCCTGGGCGCGGGCGTCGATCACCGGCCCCATGTCGGTGTGCAGTTGGGCCGGGGTGCCCATGCGGATTTCGGCCATGGCCCCTTTCAGCATGTGCAGCAGGCGGTCGGCCACGTCTTCTTGCACGCACAGCACGCGCAGGGCCGAGCAGCGCTGGCCCGCGGCCTCGAAGGCGGAGGCCACGGCGTCGGTGGCCACCTGCTCCAGCAGGGCGGACGAATCCACCACCATGCAGTTCTGCCCCCCGGTTTCAGCCACCAGCGGCACGGCCTGGCCATGGATGTTCAGGCGCTGGGCCAGTGTGGCTTGCAGGGCGCGTGCGGTTTCGGTGGAGCCGGTGAACAGCACGCCCTGGGTGCGTGGGTCGGCCACCAGTTGCTGGCCCACCTCCTTGCCCAGGCCGGGCAGCAGTTGCACCGCGGCGGGCGGCACCCCGGCCTGCCACAGCAGGCGCACGGCCAGTGCGGCAATGGCGGGGGTGGCCTCGGCGGGTTTGGCCAGCACGGTGTTGCCCGCGGCCAGTGCCGCGGCCACCTGGCCCATGAAGATGGCCAGCGGAAAGTTCCACGGGCTGATGCACACCACCGCGCCCAGCGGACGGTGGGTGGCGGGGTCGAAGTCGCGCCGCACCTGGGCGGCGTAGTAGCGCAAAAAATCCACCGCCTCGCGCACCTCGGCCACGGCGTGCGCCCAGGTTTTGCCCGCCTCGCGCACCAGCAGGGCCATGGCACGGGGGGTGTCGGCCTGCAGCAGGTGGGCGGCTTGCTCCAGCACGGCGGCGCGCTGCGCCGAGGGCACGGCGGCCCAGGCCGCGGCATGGTCGGTGGCGGCTTGCAGGGCAGCCTCCACCTCGGGGGCCGATGCATACCGCACCGTGCCCAGCACGTCGGCATGGTCGGCGGGGTTGGTGATGGGCTGCGCAGGGGCCGTGGCGGGGGCGTTGACCGAGACTGGGACGGGCACGGCCAGCAGCGGCTCCACCTGCACCGGCGTGTTGCAGGCTGCCATTTGGGCGGCCAGGTGGCGCAGCGTGGGTTCGTGGGCCAGATCCGGCCCGGTGGAGTTGGCGCGGGCCGCGCCGTACAGCGCAGCAGGCAGCGGAATGTGCGGGTGCGGGTGGCCCAGGCCGCGTTCACCCTGAGCAGCCTCGGCATGCAGGCGCGCCACCGGGTCTTGCACCAGGTCGTCCACCGACACGGTTTCGTCGGCCATGCGGTTCACAAACGAGCTGTTGGCCCCGTTTTCCAGCAGGCGGCGCACCAGGTAGGCCAGCAGGGTTTCGTGGGTGCCCACCGGGGCGTAGATGCGGCAGGGGCGGTTGAGCAGGCTGCCCTCCCCCACCACCTGCAGGTACAGCGGCTCGCCCATGCCGTGCAGGCACTGGAACTCGTACTGCCCTGGGGCCCACGCGCCCAGCGCGGCCTCGGCCACGTGCACCACGGCGGCCAGGGTCTGGGCGTTGTGGGTGGCAAATTGGGGGTACACCGCATCGGGCGCGGCCAGCAGCTTCTTGGCGCAGGCCAGGTACGACACATCGGTGTGGTGCTTGCGGGTGTACACGGGGTAGTCGGCCTGCCCGTCGAGTTGGGCGCGTTTGACCTCGCTGTCCCAGTACGCGCCTTTCACCAGCCGGATCATCAGCCGGTGGCCGGTGCGCCGGGCCAGGTCCACCACCCAGTCGATCACAAAGGGGCAGCGCTTTTGGTAGGCCTGGATCACAAACCCAATGCCCTGCCAGCCTTGCAGCGCGGGGGCCAGGCACAGGGCCTCCAGCAGGTCCAGAGAGATGTCGAGCCGGTCGGCCTCTTCGGCGTCGATGTTCAGGCCAATGTCGTACTGCTTGGCCAGCGTGGCCAGGCGCAACACGCGGGGCAGCAGCTCGGTCAGCACGCGCTGGTGCTGGGCGCGGCTGTAGCGCGGGTGCAGGGCCGACAGCTTGATGGAAATGCCCGCCCGCTCCATCACACCCGCGCCCTGCGCACTGCGCCCGATGGCGTGAATGGCCTGCTCGTAGGCCTGCAGGTAGCGCTGTGCGTCGTCTTCCGTCAGCGCGGCCTCGCCCAGCATGTCGTAGGAGTAACGGAAGCCCTTGGCCTCCATCTCGCGGGCCCGCTCCAGCGCCTGGTCAATGGTTT
>DASUON010000142.1:0-3609 GCA_036276615.1 Burkholderiaceae bacterium | reverse complement strand
CGACCAAGCCTACCTGGGCGTGCTGGTGGACGACCTCATCACCAAGGGCGTGACCGAGCCCTACCGCATGTTCACCAGCCGGGCCGAGTTCCGCCTGCAGCTGCGTGAAGACAACGCCGACATGCGCCTGACCGAAGTGGGCCGCCAGCTGGGCCTGGTGGACGATGCGCGCTGGACCCTGTTCTGCAAAAAGCAGCAGGCTGTTTCACGTGAAACAGAGCGCCTCAAGTCCACCTGGGTCAACCCCCGCAACCTGCCGCAAGCCGAAGCCGAGCGGGTGCTGGGCAAGGCCATCGAGCGTGAGTACAACCTGTTCGACCTGCTGCGCCGCCCCGACGTGAGTTACGACGCCCTCATGGGCATGGACGAAGGCAAACACGGCACCGCCACCGTGGTTTCACGTGAAACACTGGGTGACGACTTTGACCTGTTGCAGCCCCAGGTGTTGGAGCAGGTGGGCATTGCCGCCAAGTACTCGGGCTACATCGAGCGCCAGAAAGACGAGGTGCAGCGCGCCGCCCATTACGAGGGCTTGAAGCTGCCCGCCAACCTGGACTACATGCAGGTCACGTCGTTGAGCTTCGAGGCGCGGCAGAAGCTGGCCAAACACCGGCCCGAAACGCTGGGCCAGGCCTCGCGCATATCCGGCATCACCCCGGCCAGCATCTCGCTGCTGATGATCCACCTGAAAAAGGGCGGCTTCAAAGGCTTTGCCCCCGTGCAGGAGCAGGCATGAGCACCCAGCCCCAAGCCGCCGCCGACGCGCTGAACCGTGCCGCCCAACAGCTGGGCTGGACCCTGCTGCCCGAGCAGACCGAGCAGCTGCTGGCCTACATGGAGTGGCTGGCCAAGTGGAACAAGGTCTACAACCTGACGGCCTTGCGCCACCCCGGCGAAATGCTCACCCACCACCTGATCGACAGCCTCACCGCCGTGGCCCCGCTGCGTCGCCACCTGCTGGCTTTGGAGGAGGGGGGCAACGCCGCCGCCACCGCCCCGCGCCAGGTGCTGGACGTGGGCTCCGGCGGCGGCCTGCCCGGTGTGGTGCTGGCCATCTGCCTGCCCCAGGTGCAAGTGACCTGCGTGGACACCGTGGCCAAGAAGGCCGCCTTCATCCAGCAGGTGGCGGTCAGCCTGCGCCTGCCCAACCTGCGTGGCGTGCATGCGCGGGTGGAGTCGCTGGCCGGGCCGTTCGACGTGATCACCTCGCGGGCGTTTGCGTCGCTGGTGGACTTTGTGAACTGGTCGCGCCAGGCCTTGGCCCCCCACGGGGTGTGGATGGCCATGAAGGGCAAACACCCCGCCCCTGAGCTGGCCGAGCTGGCTGCGGCGGTGCCCGACGTGAACGTGTTCCACGTGGAACCGTTGCAGGTGCCGGGCCTGGAGGCCGAGCGTTGCATGGTGTGGATGCGCCCGGCGGCCTGAAACCGCCGCAAAAGGATCGACCGCTACACTCCACCCTCCCACCCCCAACCCCAGTCCCCCATGTTCGGCATTGCAGACTACGGCGCGTTCGTCGCGGCCATTGTGTTGTTCCTCGCCATTCCCGGGCCGGGCAACCTGGCGCTCATCTCCTCCACCGGCAAAGGCGGGGTGAAGGGCGGTTTGGCGGCCACGCTGGGCGTGATGGCCGGGGACCAGGTGCTGATGTGGATGGCGGTGGCCGGTGTGGCCGCCTTGCTGGCGGCCTACCCGGCGGCGTTCAACGCCGTGCAGTGGCTGGGCGCGGCCTACCTGGCCTGGCTGGGCTTCAAGATGCTCGTGGCCAAGCCGGGCGATGCGCCCATCCTTCACATCCGGCCCCGGCAGTATTTCCAGCAGGCGCTGGGCATCACCTTGCTCAACCCCAAGGCCATCGTGTTCTACATGGCGTTTTTCCCGCTGTTTGTGGACCCGGTGCGCCACCAGGGGCTGGTGACGTTCGGGGCCATGGCGGCCACCATTGCCGCGCTGACGTTTCTGTACGGCTTGGGGGTGACCCTGCTCACGCACCACTTGGCCGAGCGTCTGCGGGCCAGCCCCCGCATTTCGGGCGGGCTGGAGAAGTTGGGGGGGCTGTTCCTCATCGGCTTTGGCGTCAAACTCGCGCTGTCCAAATAACCTGGAACCCAGCATGGCAAAGATCTTCTGTGTGGCCAACCAAAAGGGTGGGGTGGGCAAAACCACCACCACCGTCAACCTGTGCGCCGGGCTGGCCAAGGTGGGCCAGCGGGTGCTGATGGTGGATCTGGACCCGCAGGGCAACGCCACCATGGGCTCGGGCGTGGACAAGCGCCAGTTGGCCCACACCGTGTACGACGTGCTGCTGGGCACGGCCAGCGTGCGCGAGGCCCGGGTCACCAGCGACAAATGCGGCTACGACGTGCTGGGTGCCAACCGCGAACTGGCCGGTGCCGAGGTGGAGCTGGTGGACCTGGACCAGCGCGAAAAACGCCTCAAGACCGCGCTGGCCGAGGTGGACGCCGATTACGACTTTGTGCTGATCGACTGCCCGCCCAGCCTGAGCCTGCTCACCCTCAACGGCCTGTGTGCCGCCCACGGCGTGGTGGTGCCCATGCAGTGTGAGTACTTTGCGCTGGAGGGGCTGACCGACCTGGTCAACACCATCAAGCAGGTGCACGCCAACCTCAACCGCGACCTGAAGATCATCGGCCTGCTGCGCGTGATGTTCGACCCGCGCATCACCTTGCAGCAGCAGGTCAGCGACCAGCTCAAGGGCCACTTTGGCGACAAGGTGTTCAACACCGTCATCCCCCGCAACGTGCGCCTGGCCGAAGCCCCCAGCTACGGCCTGCCCGGCGTGGTGTTCGACCCGTCCGCCCGCGGCAGCCAGGCCTTTGTGGCCTTTGCCCAGGAGATGGTGGCCCGCATCCAAACCCTGTGAGCCTGTTTTGTGAATGAAAATGGCATCCAGCGCTTTTAAATAAAGCGTAAGCAGCTATGAAAAACAGAGCATTTGATTCCTTCAGCATCCGGCTGCTGCCGGGCTGGCAGAACAGCGGCACCGCCCACTGGCAGAGCCTGTGGGAGGCGCAGCACGGTTTTGTGCGTGTGCAGCAGCACGACTGGATGTGCCCGCTGCGCGGCGACTGGCTCATCCAGCTCGAAGAAGCCGTGCTGGCCGCCCCCCGTCCCGTGGTGCTGGTGGCCCACAGCCTGGGCTGCATCCAGACCGCGGCCTGGGCCTCGGTCAGCCAGAACACCCAGCGCGTGTGCGCCGCCCTGCTGGTGGCCCCTGGCGACCCGGAACAACCCGACCTGGCCCCCCAGCTGCCCACCTGGCAACCCGTGGCCCTGCAACGCCTGCCCTTTGCCAGCGTGCTGGTGGCCAGCCACAACGACCCCTACTGCCGCTTCGACCGAGCGCAGGCCTTCGCCCATGCCTGGGGCAGCCGTTTGCACGACCTGGGCGACGCCGGGCACATCAACGCCGAATCGGGCCTGGGCGACTGGCCGCAGGGCCTGGAACTGCTGACGGACCTGGTGGCTTCGGTCGGCTCGGTCCCGGCACCCGCCTCGCCCACGCCGTCGCCTGCGGCCTGAACCCGTTTTTTCACTTTCTTCACCCCCACACGCCATGGCAACCTCCAAACCCAAGGGCCTGGGCCG
>DASUON010000141.1:0-2461 GCA_036276615.1 Burkholderiaceae bacterium | reverse complement strand
GGCCTCGGTCACATCGCCCCCGGCAAACACCAGGCGGGCCACCTGCGCTTCGCGAAAGCTGGTGACCTCCATGCGGGTGGACAGGGCGTTGGTCACGCTCACGCCCACGCCGTGCAGGCCGCCGGAGAAGCTGTAGGCCCCACCCTTGCCCTTGTCGAACTTGCCGCCCGCGTGCAGGCGGGTGAACACCAGCTCGATGACCGGGGCCTTTTCCTCGGGGTGCATGCCAAAGGGGATGCCGCGGCCATCGTCCTCCACGCTGACCGAGCCATCGGCATGCAGCGTGACCTTGATCTTTTTGCCAAAGCCCGCCAGGGCTTCGTCGGCGGCGTTGTCCAACACCTCCTGCACGATGTGCAGGGGGTTGTCGGTGCGGGTGTACATGCCCGGACGTTGCTTGACGGGCTCCAGCCCTTTGAGCACACGGATGGACTGTTCGGAGTATTCGGCAGAGGTGGTGACGGGCGCGGGACGTTCCATGGGCGCGGATTGTAAGAGCCCCGCCTGCGCAAGCTGTACAAAACAACAGCCAAGTCCCCCTCAGCCGTGTCACCCCTGTGCCGCACAGGGTGTTCGGGCTTGGGTACAGTGCACGCCCATGCATACCCCCGCCCCCAAACTGTCCATGGCCCAGGTGCTGGCCTGTGGCGCCGCCATCGTCACCTTGTCCATGGGCGTTCGCCATGGTTTTGGCCTGTGGCTGCAACCCATCACCCAGGCGCAGGGCTGGACGCGGGAGTCCTTCTCGTTCGCCATGGCCATCCAGAACCTGTCGTGGGGCGTGTTTGGCATTTTTGCGGGCATGCTGGCCGACCGTTTCGGGGCGTTTCGCGTGCTGGTGATGGGTGCCGTGCTCTACGCACTGGGGCTGCTGGGCATGGCCCTGTCACCCACGGTGTGGCTGTTCACCCTGACCACCGGGGTGATGATCGGCGCCGCCCAGGCCGGCTCCACCTATGCCGTGGTGTACGGGGTGATTGGCCGCAACGTCGCCCCCGAGCGCCGCTCGTGGGCCATGGGCGTGGCCGCCGCGGCGGGCTCGTTCGGGCAGTTCCTGATGGTGCCCACCGAGGGCTGGCTGATCCAGTCGCTGGGTTGGCAGCAGGCGCTGATGGCCTTGGCCCTGGCGGCGTTGCTGATCGTTCCACTGGCCCTGGGCCTGCGCGAACCCACCGCCCAAGCCGCCCAGGCGCACCGTGACCAGACCATTGTGCAAGCGCTGCGCGAGGCGTTTGGCTACCGCAGCTTCCAGTTGCTGATGGCGGGTTACTTTGTCTGTGGTTTCCAGGTGGTGTTCATTGGCGTGCACATGCCCAGCTACCTGAAGGACCATGGGCTGGACCCGCAAGTGGCCAGCATCGCGCTGGCCCTCATCGGGCTGTTCAACGTGTTCGGCACCTACGCCGCGGGGGTGTTGGGCCAACGGCTGGCCAAGCGCCACATCCTGGCCACCATCTACCTGGCGCGGTCGGCAGCCATCACGGTGTTCCTGCTGGTGCCGCTGACGCCCTGGAGCGTGTACGTGTTTGCCGCCGTCATGGGCGTGCTGTGGCTGTCCACCGTGCCCCCCACCAACGCCGTGGTGGCGCAGGTGTTCGGGGTGGCGCACTTTTCCATGCTGGGGGGCTTTGTGTTCTTCAGCCACCAGATTGGCAGCTTCATGGGCGTGTGGCTGGGCGGCGTGTTGTACGACCGCACCGGCAGCTACGACGTGGTGTGGCTGATCGCCATCGCCCTCGGGGTGTTTGCGGCCCTGGTCAACCTGCCGGTGCGCGAAACGGCCATCGCCCGAGCCCCCGCCAGCCCTCGCCCTCAAACGGCATGACCGATCCCCGCCCGCCTGAACACCGTCGCACCCGTGGCTTGGCATGGGCAGTGAGGGCAGCGGTGCTGGCCGTGTGCCTGGCGGTGTTTGCCCTGTACCTGCGCCCGGGGTTCCTGCTGACCCTGGCCAACCAGCTTTGGGCATGTTTCTGAGCTTCAAGCATTTTTGGCACCCAGCGCTTTATAAGAAAGCGCAAGCAGCTATCAATTTAATAGTATGCACCTCCACACCCCCACCCCGCCTTCCGAATGGCTGCTGCGCTGGGCGCACCTGATCCGTCCGGGCGGGCGCGTGCTCGACTTGGCCTGCGGCCACGGGCGGCACGCCCACTGGCTGGCCTCCCAGGGGTTTGCGGTCACAGCCCTGGACCGGGACGCAGCGGCCCTGGCGGCCACCCGCCAAGGCTGGCCCGCCCACAGCCCCGAGGGCACCCTGCTGCAAGCCGATGTGGAAAACGGCCCCTGGCCGCTGCCCGAGGTGTGCCAGCCGGGCACCTGGGACGCCATCGTCATCACCCACTACCTGTGGCGTCCGTTGTGGCCCGCGCTGCTGGGCAGCCTCGCCCCCGGCGGCGTGTACCTGCACGAAACCTTTGCGCACGGCAACGCGTCGGTGGGCAAGCCCTCGCGGCCCGAC
>DASUON010000140.1:0-3366 GCA_036276615.1 Burkholderiaceae bacterium | reverse complement strand
AGGCCACACGTGCGCTGACCGACCGCACCCTGAGCGCCGTGCGAAAGGCCCTGCGCGACGCCCACCTGGCCAAGGACGAGGTCAAGGGCGTGGTGCTGGTGGGGGGCTCCACCCGCATGCCCGTGGTGCGCCGGGCTGTGGAGGCCTTCTTTGGTCAACCGCCGCTCACCAACCTCAACCCCGACGAAGTGGTGGCCCTGGGGGCGGCCATCCAGGCCAACCAACTGGCGGGCAACAACCCCGACGGCGAGCTGCTGCTGCTGGACGTCATTCCCCTGTCTTTGGGGCTGGAAACCATGGGCGGGTTGGTGGAGCGCATCGTGCCGCGCAACACCACCATCCCCACCGCCCTGGCGCAGGACTTCACCACCTACAAGTACGGACAAACCGCCTTGTCGCTGCACGTGGTGCAGGGCGAGCGTGACCTGGTGGCCGACTGCCGCAGCCTGGCCCGCTTCGAGCTGCGGGGCATTCCGCCCATGGCGGCGGGGGCGGCCCGCATCCGCGTCACCTTCACGGTGGACGCCGACGGCCTGCTGAACGTCACCGCCCGCGAGCAATCCACCGGTGTTGAGGCCCGCATCGACGTCAAACCCTCCTACGGATTGAGCGACGAGCAGATTGCCCGCATGCTGGAAGACAGCTTTGCCACCGCGCAGGCCGACATGCAGACCCGCGCCCTGGTGGAAGCCCGCGTGGACGCCGACCGCATGCTCGAAGCCACGCTGAGCGCCCTGCGCGCCGACGGCGACCTGCTGACCGACGACGAGCGCCAGGCCATTGACGCCCTGATGCACGCGTTGCGCCAGGTGCTGCTGGCCGAAGGCAGCCAGGCCGCCGACATCGAGGCCGCCACGCAAGCCCTGGCCAAGGGCACGGAAGCCTTTGCCGCGCTGCGCATGAACCGTGGCATCAGCCGTGCGCTGGCCGGCACCCAGATCGACAGCCTTTGACGGGTCCATTCCCATGCCCACCATCCACATCCTGCCTCACCCCGAATACTGCCCCCAGGGCACCGACATCCAGGCCCCGGCGGGCACCTCCATCTGCGAAGCCTTGCTGGACCACCAGATCAACATCGAGCACGCCTGCGACATGAGTTGTGCCTGCACCACCTGCCACGTCATCGTGCGCAAGGGCTTCGAAACGCTGAATGAACTGGACGAGTCCGAGGAAGACCTGCTGGACCGCGCCTGGGGCCTGGAGCCGCAGTCGCGCCTGAGCTGCCAGGCCATCCTGGCGCAGCAGGACATCACCATCGAGATTCCGCGCTACACCATCAACCACGCCAAAGAGAATCACTGACCATGCGCCAGATTGTTCTGGACACGGAAACCACGGGCCTGTCGCCCGAGAACGGGGACCGCATCATTGAAATCGGCTGTGTCGAGCTCATCAACCGCAAGTTGACGGGCAACAACCTGCACCAGTACATCAACCCCGAGCGGGACAGCGACCCCGAGGCGTTGAAGGTGCACGGCATCAGCAACGAGTTTTTGCGTGACAAGCCCAAGTTCGCCGCCATCGCCACCGAGCTGCTGGACTACCTGCGCGGGGCCGAACTCATCATCCACAACGCCCCGTTCGACATCGGCTTCCTCAACAAGGAGCTGGAGCGCCTGAACCTGGGCCGCATGGACGAGCATGTGAGCGGCGTGCTCGACACCCTGGTCATGGCCAAGGAGCTGTTCCCGGGCAAGCGCAACAGCCTGGACGCCCTGTGTTCACGCCTGGAGGTGGACAACTCCGACCGCACGCTGCACGGCGCCTTGCTGGACGCCGAGCTGCTGGCTGACGTCTACATCAACATGACCCGGGGGCAGAACGCCCTGGGCATTGACGACCATGCCGCCGCTGACGACGACCAAGCACCAGGCCTCACGCTCACCGTCGCCGACCTCAGCACCTATCAGCTGACCGTGCTGCAGGCCAATGACGCCGAGCGGGCCGCCCACGACGCGGTGCTGGTCGACCTGGACAAGGCCAGCAAGGGCAAAACCCTGTGGCGCAAACACGAGCCTGTGGCCGCCAGCGCCTGAAAAAAGCGTGTTTGAAAACACATCTATTCCAAATCCAAAAAATGTGTGTATAATTCAAGGCTTCGGGTGATTAGCTCAGCGGTAGAGCACTGCCTTCACACGGCAGGGGTCACATGTTCGATCCATGTATCACCCACCACACAAAAAAGGGCTCCTTCGGGAGCCCTTTTGCTTTGGGTCACTCCATGACACACGATGTTTCAGGGCCATTGGCCAACGATTCGCGGTTGTTCTTGCTGGCCGACAGTTTTCAGCGCCTGTTGGGTCGGCCCTTGCTGACGGTGGCGCCGGGGTGTGGCCTGGCGCAGGCCCTGTGGTCGGCGCCCCAGGTCATCGTGGCCCATGGCACGCAGGCTGACCCCGTGTTTTTTTATGGCAACCGGGCCGCTCTGGCGTTGTTCGATATGGAGTTCGACGCCTTCACCCGCCTGCCCTCGCGCCTGTCGGCCGAACCCCTGGCCCAGTCGGAGCGCGCACGCTTGTTGCAGTCCGTCACCGAGCGGGGTTTCATCGACGACTACCGGGGCGTGCGCATTTCCGCCAGCGGGCAGCGCTTCATGATCGAGAACGCCGTGGTCTGGAACCTGCTGGACGCTCAAGGGGTGAACCACGGGCAGGCCGCCACCTTTGCCGACTGGCACCCCCTTTGACTGGAGGGCGCATGAAACCGACTCCCCCTGTGTCTCTGACGCTCACCACCCCCAGCGCCGAGCAGCTGAAGGCGGCCCGGATGGCCGCCGGGCTGACCCAGAACGAGGCCGCGGCGTTGATGGGCTATCCCTTGCAGCCGGGCAGCCGTGGGGGGCTGCAATCCCGTACTTGGCAGGCGTTTGAAAGCCCCAGCGACGAGCGCAACATGCCCGCCGCGGTGTTTGCGCTTTTCCTGCTGATGACGGGGCAGCATGCCGACTTCGAACTGACCCCCAAAGGGGCTCGCACCAGCGAAGTGGAGACCTGAGACGCCGGGGACCCTTCGCAATCCGTCTTTCCGGTGCCGAGGAGAACCGCGTGCACATCGACGCCAGGGGCCACCAGGCCGACAAGGGTTGTCGTGGCGACGCGCCACCCACCGGCCCACCTTCGGTGCGACCCACAGGGTTTCCCGCCGCAGCGTGTCCACCCGCGTGGTGGTCCGGGTGCCGAAGCCGCAGCAGGCGCTCCACCCGGGCGGTCAGGAAGCCGCCGCCCGGCTCGCGGTAATGGGTGTGCACCGACCCTCCTTGAGGCGTGAGGGTCTGCGGCCAAGGGGGGCAGCGGCTGTCCATTCCCGTTGTGGCGAACGACGGTCCAGCCCCCATCGGTGGACAGGCGCTCGTTCAGGCCATCC
>DASUON010000139.1:0-3060 GCA_036276615.1 Burkholderiaceae bacterium | reverse complement strand
GCCGCGGTGGACTGGACCTTCCTGTCGCTGACCATTGCCAATTGGTCGTTCCTGAACTTCGTGTTCATCGCGGCCGTCACCGTGGCGGTGCTGGTCTGCAATCAAAAACGGAGCTGAAAAGCTCCGTATAAAAAGCGCTAGAGGCCGTTTTGGTTCACAAAATGGCACTGCCTGGGTGTTCGCCTCGCTCGTACACCACATGGGCGCGGCCCACCAGCAGGGTGTCCAGGTCGCCGATGTTGCGCGGGTCCTTGTTGGTGTAGGGCAGCTTTTGCAGCACATAGCGCATGGCGTTCAGGCGTGCGCGCTTCTTGCAGTCGCTCTTGATCACCGTCCAGGGCGCGTCGGCGGTGTCGGTTTCGAAGAACATGGCTTCCTTGGCCTTGGTGTAGTCGTCCCACTTGTCCAGGCTGGCCAGGTCGATGGGGCTGAGCTTCCACTGCTTGAGCGGGTGGGCCTCGCGCTCCTTGAAGCGACGGCGCTGCTCCTTGCGGCTGACCGAGAACCAGAACTTGATGAGGTGGATGCCACTGCGCACCAGCTGGCGCTCGAACTGAGGGGCCTGCCGGATGAACTCCTGGTATTCGGCCTCGGAGCAAAAGCCCATGACCCGCTCCACCCCGGCCCGGTTGTACCAACTGCGGTCGAACAGCGTGATTTCGCCTGCGGTGGGCAGGTGCTGCACGTAGCGCTGAAAGTACCACTGGCCGCGTTCCACCTCGCTGGGTTTTTCCAGCGCCACCACGCGGGCACCGCGGGGGTTGAGGTGTTCCATCATGCGTTTGATGGTGCCGCCCTTGCCCGCGGCGTCCCGCCCTTCGAACAGGATGACCACCCGCTGGCGCGTTTCCTTTACCCAAGCCTGGAGCTTGAGCAGTTCCACCTGCAACAGGTACTTCTGCTGCTCGTAGTTCTTGCGAGAGAGCAGGTTCTTGTACGGGTACTCGCCGCCGCGCCAGTTGCTGGCCAGTTCCTCATCGGCCTTGGCGGTGGCGGTGTCGCGGGCCTTGCGCTGGGCGCTCTTGGCCTCGGCTTTCAGCAGGCGGCGGATGGCCTGGGCGTCGTCGGGTGAGGCCCCTTCCAAAATGGCACGCAGGGATGCCGCCTTGTTTTTGGGCACCGGGGAGCTGGTGGCCAAGATGTCTTCAACGGCCACCAGTTTGGCACTGCGGGCTTTGTCTGTGGCCCTGTCCACGGCGGCTTTGCGCAGCGGCTCGGCACGGACGGTGCCCAGGGTGTCCCCGGTGGAAACCTTGCGAGGGGGCTGACGCCTGGGCGAGCGGCTGCGGACCGGTGGGGTCGGTGCTGCGGAAGGTGTGGGCTCGGGGGTTGCGGGTGATTGATTCAAGTTGACCGCTTGATGGGGCACATCCATGGAACACAGCTCCTTTGTCTCGGGTTGTTTGACTCTGCTGGTTTGAGTATGGGGACCCGGTGCGGCCTGTGTGTTGATGGGGGTCAACCAGGGTGTGTGCCGCTCACACACAGTGAGGCATTTCGCACGGCACAGGGCATTTCGTTGGACGTGGGACACAGCGGCCATGCAAATATCGGGTCGGGACAAAAAACGGGGTTTGTTTGCGGTAAAAAGTCCCGCTTTTGGGGTTGGGGTTTGAAGCTGACATGAGTGGAAAGAAACAGCGCGAAATTGATTTGTTGGATTGCTCTGCCTTGGTGGTGGATGGCAACGCCGTCTCACGCGGCGTCATTGCACAGCAGTTGCGGGATTTCGGGATGACGGCGGTCGAAACGGCCAACCGCCCCATCGAAGCACGCAACAAGCTGGAAACCAAGTCGTTCGAGGTGGTGCTGTGCGAGCAGCGTTTTCCAGACACCGACTACACCGGGCAGGAGTTGCTGGACGATCTGCGGCGGGCGCAGGTGCTGCCTTACGGCACCGTGTTCGTCATGCTCACGGGCGAAGCCACCTATGCACAGGTGTCGGAAGCGGCCGAGTCCGCGTTGGACAGTTACCTGCTCAAACCCCACACCGCGGGCGGTTTGCTGGAGCGGTTGCGACACGCTCACCGCCGCAAGATCATGCTGGCAGACATCTTCAATGCCATTGAGGTGGGGGACTTCCGGGCGGCCATTCAGCATTGCCTGGATCGCTACCGGGCCCGGACCAGCTACTGGCTGTATGCGGGTCGGGTGGCTGCCGAGCTGATGATGCGGGAAGGCCAGCACGAGGAGGCCGGTGAGATTTACCGCAGTATCGTGGCCCAGCAGCCTCTGCCGTGGGCTCGGTTGGGCGTGGCCCGTTCGCTGCTGGATGGGGGCAAGTCAGAGGCGGCGTTGACCGAGTTGTCCGCTTTGGCCAAAGACCAACCTGCGTTTGCCGATACCCACGATGTGCTGCTGCGGCTCCACCTGGACAACAGCCGTCCGACCGAAGCCCTGGAGGCTGCTCGTCAAGCCGCCGAGATCACCCCGGGGTCGGTGGATCGGTTGCAGCGCTACGGCATGATGGCCTACTACCAAGGCGACTACAAAGAAGCGGCACGGACCTTGGATCGCGCCACCTTGCTGGGGCTGACCTCCAAGCTCTATGACCCACAGGCCTTGATGTTGCTGACGTTTGCGCGCTTTCAACTCAAGGATGCGCAGGGCATCAAACGCTGCATCGAACAGATTGTCAAGCTGATGGAACGGCACGAGAGCTCACCCCGACTGGTGCGCTTCAAGGCCATGGCCAACACCCTGTTGCTGCTGGTCAACAAGCAGCTGGCTCTGGTGGTGGGGAACATCAAGGAACACGCCCAGGAAATCCGCTCGTCTGTCTTCGACGTGGAAGCGGCCAGCAACTTCCTCACGCTGATCAGCGAAATTGCCCGTTCGGAGTTGATGCTGGAAGTGGCCGACGAATGGGTCAACACCCTGGCTTTGCGCTTTTGCACCAGCGGCAGCCTGA
This sequence comes from Burkholderiaceae bacterium, assembly GCA_036276615.1. GTDB lineage: Bacteria > Pseudomonadota > Gammaproteobacteria > Burkholderiales > Burkholderiaceae_C > UBA2334. Next base: position 149 of record DASUON010000139.1, on the reverse strand, counting down.
CCGACTTGTTGGCCAACGCCGCCAAGCGCCATCCTCCTTACGAAGCCGCTGTGAGGACGAGCTACCAGCGCATCGGGAGCATTGCGCAGGAGGCACTGGCGCTGACGGTGGCGGGCAAACCTGCCGAAACGGTGCGGATGTTGCTGGAG
>DASUON010000138.1:0-7632 GCA_036276615.1 Burkholderiaceae bacterium | reverse complement strand
CAAAAAATCAGCAGGGCTTTGGATGGGCACCGGCGACAGCGCCGTGATGAGCGAGGCGGAGGTCATGACCCAGCCCGTGCCCGCCAACCCCAGCAACAGGCCGAAAACGATCAAGCGCCCGTCGAGCGAGCGCCACACCTTCACCACCTCCCCCATGCCCACACATTGCCCCTTGGCACATTCGCGGCTGACAAGGTAGAGACCGGTGGACAGGATGGGCGCCACGATCATGAAGCCCGAAAACGCCCCTGCCAGCAGCCAGAAGCGATGGCCAGCCAAGACAATCAGCAGCCAGCCAAACAACGCCAACAAGCCTCCGTGCACCAAGCCCGGCACCGGGTTGCGAACAAAGTCTTTCCACCCCAGGGCGAGCCACCGAAACGGGGCGTTCATGTCCACACTGCGAGCGGGCAAAGGAGGCATGGTGTTGATGAAGCTCATTGACTGGTCAGTTTAATCCGGGTAGGAAATTTGAATCCCCGGGTAAACGCTGACACCCCTGCCCCCACTGGGGGCAAGCCCATGCCCCTGCCCTGCCCCGTTTTCAAACGCCCAGCGCAGCGGCAATCAAACGCTGGGTGTACGGCTGCTGTGCTTGCTCAAACACCTCGAGCACGGAACCCGACTCCACCACCTGGCCCGCCTGCAACACCATCACCCGGTGGGCCATGGCCTGGACCACCGCCATGTCGTGGGTGATGAGCAAATAACTCAGGCCGCGTTCACGCTGCAAGCGCTGCAGCAAGGTCAGCACCTGCTTTTGCACGGTCACGTCCAGGGCACTGGTGGGTTCGTCCAGCACCAGCACGACCGGGTCCACCACCAGGGCACGGGCAATGGCCAGCCGCTGGCGCTGCCCCCCGGAGAATTGGTGTGGGTAACGCTGCAATAGGGCCTGTGCCTGAGGCGGCAACGCCCCGGCGGCGGCAGGCGCACCATCCCCTTGCGCCCACGGGGGCAGCAGCCCCACCTCGGCCAGGGCTTGGGCCACGCGCCAGCGGCGCTGGGTGGCGTCCCACTGGGGCTGGTGGAGTTCCAGTCCTTCGCCCACGATTTGCTCCACCGTCATGCGCGGCGAGAGCGACGAAAACGGGTCCTGGAACACCACCTGCACCCGCTGACGCTGACGCCGCAGCGCCAACGCGGACGCGGCCCAAGGCTGCCCCTCCAGCCACACCCGCCCGTCCACCCGGGCCACGCCCGACAGCAGGTTCAGCGCGGCCAACGCCAAGGTGGATTTGCCGGAGCCCGACTCACCCACCACCGCCAGGGTCTGCCCGGGCAGCAGCGCGAAATCGGTGGCCTGGAGCACGCACCGGTGGTCGTGCCCCCACCCCGCGCGCCAACCGACGCGGCGCACCGGGTAGGCCACGCTGAGGCCCTGCCCCTGCAACACCGGGACGCTGGCACCCAGGTCCGTCACGGGCGGGGCTTGCGGGTCACGTTCGGGGCGGCTGTCGAGCAGTTTGCGGGTGTAGGGGTGTTGGGGATGGGCAAACACCTCGGCCACCGGGCCTTGCTCCACCAGCACACCCCGCTCCATCACCGCCACCCGGTCGGCGTGCTGGCGCACCAGTTGCAGGTCGTGGGTGATGAGCAGCAGGGCCATGCCCCGCTGCTTCTGCTGAGCCGCCAGCAATGCCAACACCTGACCGCGCAGGCTCACGTCCAGCGCGGTGGTGGGCTCGTCGGCCAACAACAGCTTGGGGTTGCCCGCCAGGGCCATGGCAATCAGCACCCGCTGCCGCTGCCCGCCGCTGAGCTGGTGCGGGTAGGCGCGGGCTTGCTGCGCAGGCTCGGGCAGGCCCACGGAAGCCAACAAATCAATAGCACCCTTCACAGCCACATCAAGCGATAGAGCCATTTTTTGCTGAAAAACTTCAGCAATCTGCTCGCCCACCGTCATCAAGGGGTTGAGGGCGGTCATGGGCTCCTGGAAGACCATGGCCACGTCGCCACCGCGCACGCCTTGCCATTCAGCCTCCGACAGCGCCAACAACTGGCGCCCGTCCAACTCAACCTGTCCCGTGACCGTGCCGCCGGGCACCAGGCCCAGCAGCGCCAGGGCGGTGAGGGTTTTGCCGGAACCCGACTCGCCCACCAGCGCCAGGCGTTCGCCCGCGTGAAGCTCGAAGTCCACCCCGCGCACCACGGCCTGGGGGCCGAAGGCAATGCCCAAGCCACTCACCCGCAGCAAGGGGGCGGACGCAGCGGACGGCGGCACGTCAGACCGCGCCGGGGGAATGGCAGTGGCGGTGGCAGCGAGCGCTGGGGCCGGGGCTGCAGCATGCCCATCCTCCGTGGGGGTGGAAGGCTCGGCATCGGCGTCGCTGGCCTTGCGCGGGTCCAGCGCGTCGCGCAGGGCATCGCCCATGAAAGTGAGCAGCAGCAACGTGACCACCAGCACGCCAAAGGTGCTGAGGGAAATCCACCAAGCGTCGATGTTGTTCTTGCCTTGCGACAGCAGCTCGCCCAGGCTGGGGGTGCCGGGGGGCACGCCCAGGCCCAGGAAGTCCAGGCTGGTCAGCGCCAGGATGGCCCCGCTCATGCGAAACGGCAGGAAGGTGACCACGGGCGTCAGGCTGTTGGGCAGGATGTGCCGGGTGATGATGTGCCAGTGCCCCACGCCCATGGCGCGGGCGGCGCGCACGTAGTCCATTTGGCGGTTGCGCAGGAATTCAGCGCGCACGTAGTCGCTCAGGCCCATCCACCCGAACAGGCTCAGCAACACCAGCAGCAAGGCCACGCTGGGGGCCAGCACCGCCGAAAAGATGATGAGCAGGTACAGCTCGGGCATGGAGCCCCAAATTTCCATGAAGCGCTGGAAGGCCAGGTCCGTCTTGCCACCAAAGTAGCCTTGAATCGCCCCCGTGAGCACGCCCAGGGCCACGCCGGTGGCGGTGAGGGCCAGCGCAAACAGCACACTCACCCGAAAACCGTAGAGCAGCTGGGCCAACAGGTCTCGCCCCCGGTCGTCGGTGCCCAACCAGTTGGCGGTGCTGGGGGCAGCCGGGTTGGGCTGCGGCGCAAAGTAGTTGAGGGTTTTGGCCCCGTAGCGGTTGGGGGCGAACAGCGCCCAGCTGCCGGGCTGGCTCAGCTGCTGCTGGATGAAGGGGTCCAGGTAGTCGGTGGGGGTGGGAAAGTCGCCGCCGAAGGTGGTTTCCGGGTAGTCCACCCACAGCGGGGTGTACCACTGGCCCTGGTGGCGGACCAGCAGCGGGCGGTCGTTGCTGACCAGTTCGGCCATCAGGCTCAAGGCCACCAGCAGGCCAAAGACCAGCAGGCTCCAGTAGCCCAGGCGGTTGTGTTTGAAGCGCTGCCAGGCGCGGCGGGTGGGCGATGGGGAGGCCATGGACGTCATGCAGCGGCCCCTCAATCGAACTTGACGCGGGGGTCCACCCACACGTAACAGAGGTCGCTGACGAGCTTGGTGACCAGCCCGATCAGCGTGAACAGGTACAGCGTGCCCAGCACCACGGGATAGTCGCGGCGGATGACGCTTTCAAAACTCAGCAGGCCCAGCCCATCGAGCGAAAACAGCGTTTCGATCAGCAGGCTGCCGGTGAAAAACGCCCCGATGAAAGCGGCGGGAAAGCCCGTGACGATGGGGATGAGCGCGTTGCGAAACACATGCCGCCACAGCACCTGGCGCTCGCTCAGGCCCTTGGCCCGGGCGGTCAGCACGTATTGCTTGCGAATTTCCTCCAGGAAGGCGTTTTTGGTCAGCATGGCGGTCACCGCAAAGCTGCCCAGCACCATGGCGGTGATGGGCAAGGCGATGTGCCACAGGTAGTCCACCACGCGGGCACCCCAGCTCAGCTCCTCCCAGTTGGACGAAGTGAGCCCCCGCAGCGGGAACCACTGCAACTGCCCGCCAAAAATCACCAGCAGGGCCACACCCAGCACAAAACCGGGAATGGCGTAGCCCGCCAGCAGCACCAGGGTGGTGACCAGGTCGAACCGGCTGCCCGCCCGCACCGCCTTGGCCACGCCCAGGGGCACGGCCACGGCGTAGCTGATGACAAAGGTCCACAGCCCCAGGCTGATGGAGACCGGCAGCTTCTCGCGCACCAGGGTCCACACGTCCTTGTTCTGGAAGAAGCTGCGACCCAGGTCAAACCGGGCGAACTGGCCCAGCATCTGCACAAAACGCTCGTGCGCGGGTTTGTCAAAGCCGTAGAGCGCCTTGATCTGCTCGATGCGCTTGGGGTCCACGCCCTGGCCGCCGCGGTAGCTCAGGCCACCGCCCTCCCCGCCCGTGGCCCCGGGGGCTGCGGCCTTGGCTTCGGCCAGGTACTGCTCCACCGGCCCTCCGGGCACGAACTGGATGACCACAAAGGTGAGCAACAGCACCCCCAGCAGCGTGGGCACCATCAGCAGCAGGCGCTTGGCAATGTAGGCCCACATGGTCATTCACTCACAAAACAATAGCTGCTTGCGCTTGTATAAAAAGCGCTGGATGCCATTTTGATCATTGTTTTTTGCTCCACCAGGTGTCGATCACCCAGGGCTCCACCTGCGAGGTGTGCGCGGGCATCTGGGCCGGGCGTTCCAGCCGGTGCGGGTTGTAGACCAGCCGGTGGGTGGTGGACGACCATTGCGGAATCAGCACATGCTGGTGCACCACCGCCCGCTCCAGCGCCCGACAGGCGGGCAGCAGCTGGTCGCGGGTCTTGGCCTCGGTCATGGCGCGGATCAGGGCATCCACCGCCGGGTTTTTCAGCCCCGGCAGGTTGCCCGAGCCTTCGGTGTCGGCGGCCTTGCTGCCGAACAGGTCGGCAAACTCCTGGCCCGGGTTGGCGGTACCGGGATACCCAATGCCGGTGATGTCGAACTCGAACTTGTCCATCCGCTGCTGGTACAGCGCAAAGTCCACCAGCCGAACTTGAAGGCGGATGCCCAGCTTTTCGAGGTTGCGCAACCAGGGGGCCAACATGCGCAACCCCACTTCGGCGCTGTCCAAGTACTCCAGCTCCAGGGCCTGGCCTTGGGCATTGCGCAGGGCACCGTCGCGGTAGGTCCACCCGGCATCGGCCAGCAACTGACGGGCCTGGCGCAGGTTGTCGCGCAGGCTGTGTTCACCGTCGGTGCGGGGCGGCTCGGCCATGGGGCCAAAGACGGTGGCGGGCAGTTGCGCACGCCAGGGCTCCAGCAACTTCAACTCGGCGGCGCTCGGCTCCCCCGTGGCCTGGCAATCGGTGTTGCCAAACAGGCCCGTCACCCGCTGGTAGGCCCCGTAAACCATCTGGCGGTTCATCCACTCGTAGTCCAGCGCCAGGCCCAGGGCCTGACGCACCCGCACATCGGCCAACACGGGTTTGCGGGTGTTGAGCACGTAGCTCTGAAAACCGGTGGGCAGGCGGTGGGGCAGTTCCAGCTTGGCCAAATCGCCGCGGTCAAAGGGGCGGCCAGTGACACGCCGCGCCCAATCGCCCGCCGAATGAAAGCGCTGCACGTCAAATTCGCCGGCCTTCAGCGCCTCCAGCAGGGCGGTGTTGTCCTTGTAGATCTTGACGGTGACGCGCTCGAAGTTGCCCGTGCCCTGGCGAACGTTGAGCTTCTGGCCCCAGTACTGAGGATTGCGCACGTAGGTGATGTCCTTGCCAAAGCGCACCGGGCCAATGCGGTAGGGGCCGCTGCCCATGGGCTCTTCGGTCACCACCTCGTTGAAGGGTTTGCCCTCGCCCCAACGGTGGCTGAACACGGGCAGACCGCCCACGGTCAGCGGCAGCTCGCGGTTGGCGCGTTTGAAGCGAAAGCGCACCTCGCGGCTTTGGCCGGGGTTGCCCAGCACGTCCACCCCGGCCACGTCGTCCAGCAGGGTTTTGTAGGCGGGTGAGGTGTGCGGCCCCAGCAGCGTGTCCACGCTGTGTTTCACGTCGCGGGCCAGCACGGGGTCGCCGTTGTGGAAACGCGCCTCAGGCCGCAGCCGGAAGGTGGCCGACAAGCCATCGGGGGCCACACTCACGTCTTCGGCCAACAGGCCGTAGCCGGATGCGGTTTCGTCCAACGAGCCGATCAGCAGGCTTTCGAACAGCAGTTCGGACAGGTAGGCGGGGGCCGAGCCCTTGAGGGTGAAGGGGTTGTACTTGTCAAAGGTGGACGTCCGTTGATTGCTGACCAGCCGGATTTCCCCGCCTTTGGGGGCCTGCGGGTTGACGTAGTCGAAATGGGCAAAACCCACCGGGTATTTGAGGTCGCCCCACAGGGCGTAGCCGTGGGCAGCCCAGGCTGGCGGGGCGGCGGCGGTGGCCCCCAGAACGGCCAGGGCGGTGGCGGTGACAAGCTGCAAAAGTCGCATGGCGGCATTGTGCCTGCACCACCCTTGCGCACGGGTATTGGGGGCCGTCAGGCTTGCTTCACGCAGTCGGCGAAGTAGGTTTTCACGCCGTTGGCGTCGGTGGTCTCCACCAGGCCGTGGATGTCGGTCTCGAAGCCGGGGCAGGCCTTGGCAAATTCGCGGTTGAACTTGAGGTAGTCCACGATCTTCTTGTTGAACACCTCGCCCGGGATCAGCAGCGGGATGCCCGGCGGGTACGGCGTGATGAGGCTGGTGGCCACGCGGCCCTCCAGCTCGTCAATGCCCACGCGCTCGGTGGTGCGGTGCGCAATGTGGGCAAAAGCGTCGCTGGGCTTCATGGCCGGGGTCAGCTCGCTCAGGTACATGTCCGTGGTCAGGCGGGCAATGTCGTGCTTGGCGTACAGGGCGTGCACGTGCTGGCACAGGTCGCGCAGACCCATCTGCTCGTAGCGGGGATGCTTCTGGCAGAACTCCGGCATGATGCGCCACATGGGCTGGTTCTTGGCATAGTCGTCCTTGAACTGTTGCAGCGCAGTCAGCAGCGTGTTCCAGCGGCCCTTGGTGATGCCGATGGTGAACATGATGAAGAAGCTGTAAAGCCCCGTCTTTTCCACCACCACACCGTGCTCGGCCAGGAACTTGGTGACGATGCTGGCCGGGATGCCGGTGTCGGCAAAGCTGCCATCCAGGTCCAGACCGGGCGTGACGATGGTGGCCTTGATGGGGTCCAGCATGTTGAAGCCCGGGGCCATGTCGCCAAAGCCGTGCCAGGTCTTGCTTGTGGCGGCTTCGCTCATGCCTTCGGTGCCCTTGAGCACCCAGTCGTTGGCGCGGCCAATGCCCTCGTCGGACAGCACCTCGGGGCCCCAGACCTGGAACCACCATTCGTCGGCCCCGAACTCGTCGTCCACCTTGCGCATGGCGCGGCGGAAGTCCAATGCCTCCAACAGGCTTTCCTCCACCAGGGCACGCCCGCCGGGCGGCTCCATCATGGCAGCGGCCACGTCGCAGCTGGCAATGATGGCGTACTGCGGGCTGGTGCTGGTGTGCATCAGATAGGACTCGTTGAACAGGTGCCGGTCCAACTTGGTGGCCTGCGAGTCCTGCACCAGCACGTGGCTGGCCTGGCTGATGCCCGCCAGCAGCTTGTGGATGGACTGGGTGGAGTACACCACCGACTCCTTGGGACGCGCCCGCTTCTTGCCCATGGCGTGGAAGCTGCCGTAGAAGGGGTGGAAGCCCGCATGGGGCAACCAGGCCTCGTCAAAGTGCAGGTTGCTGACGTAGCCGTCCAGCATCTCCTTGATGGTTTCGGTGTTGTACAGCACCCC
>DASUON010000137.1:0-4429 GCA_036276615.1 Burkholderiaceae bacterium | reverse complement strand
CGCGCCGCCCTGCTGCACGACGCGGCCGAGGCCTACCTGGGCGACATGGTCAAACCCCTCAAACGGCTGCTGCCCGAGTTTGGGCGCATCGAGGCTGGCGTGACCCAGCTCATTGCGCAGGCCTTTGCGGTGGAGTTCGGGGCGGACGACGCACACGCCACGCCCTTGCAGCGGCAAATCCATGTGGCCATCAAACACGCGGACATGGTGGCCCTGGCCACCGAAAAGCGCGACCTCATGCCCCATTCGGTGGAGCCCTGGAGCTACCTGCACGGCATCGAGCCGCTGCCCGAACCCATCGACCCCTGGCCGCCTGCGCAGGCCAAGCAGGCGTTCCTGGACGCCTGGGCACGGGCCGAGGCCTTGCGCCTCAGGACAGTTTGAAGCGCGCCACCCGTTGCATCAGCGTTTCGGCCTGACCGTTCAGGCTGGATGCCGCCGCGGCGCTTTCCTCCACCAGCGAGGCGTTTTGCTGGGTGGTCTGGTCCAGCAGGGCCACGGCCTGGCCGATCTGGGTCACCCCGTCGCGTTGCTCCCGGTTGGACAGGGCGATCTCGCCCATGATGTTGGTCACGGTCTGGATGGAGGACACGATTTCCTCCATGGTCTGCCCGGCCTGCCGAACCAGTTGGGTGCCCTGGGTCACCTGCCCCACGCTGTCGGTCACCAGGTCTTTGATTTCCTTGGCTGCTGCGGCGCTGCGCTGGGCCAGGGCCCGCACCTCCGAGGCCACCACCGCAAAACCGCGACCGGCTTCCCCGGCGCGGGCGGCTTCCACCGCGGCATTGAGGGCCAGGATGTTGGTCTGGAACGCAATGCCGTCGATCACGCCAATGATGTCGCCGATTCGGCTGCTGCTTTTCTCGATGCCATGCATGGTTTCCACCACCTGTCCCACCTCCTGCCCGCCCCGTGCGGCAATGGCCGACGCGTTCTGGGCCAACTGGTTGGCGTGCTGGGCATGTTCGGCGCTTTGCTGCACGGTGCTGCCCAGTTGCTCCATGGCCGCGGCGGTCTGTTCCAGCGAGCTGGCCTGGGTTTCGTTGCGGTGCGCCAGGTCTTGCGTGCCCTGGGCAATCTGGCTGCTGGCGGTCACCACGTGTTCGGCACCGCCCCGGATTTCGGTCACCAGGCTGTGCAGGTGTTCGGACATGTCCCGCATGGCGGCCATCACGCTGATGGAGTCCCCCGGCTGCACATGGATGGGCGTGGTCAGGTCGCCGTGGGCCACGGCCCGGGCCACGTCGCGCACGGCACCCGGTTCGGCCCCCAGGGTCTGCACCAGGTGGCGGCTCACCCACAGGGAGGCGCCCGCCCCCACCAACACGGCCAGGCCCAGAGCGCTCACCAGAACCAAGGTGAAGGACTGGGTGGTCTTTTGGTGGCTGTCCACCGTTTGCTGCGCCACGTCCAGCTGGGTCTGGATGAGGTGGCCCAGCACGTCCTGCAGGGGGTCGAACGCCGGGTACATCTGCTGCGCGGCAAAGGCTGCCAGCGCGGTGGTGTCGGGCTGGCCGATGAGCTGCTCAATCTCCTGCACCGCCTGATTGGCGCGGGTCATCAGCGGTGCCATCTGCTGGATCAGGGCCTTTTCCTGGTCCACCAGGTCGGTGGAGGTGTAGGCCTGCCATTCCTGCGCAATGGTCTGCTTGGCCGCGTTGATGGACTGACGGGCCTGGTCGGCAGTCAAGGCGCCGTCCCGGGTTTTGTGCACCGTGTCCACCACCTGCACCGCGTAGGCGTCGGACACGGCCTTGAGTTGCTTCAGGGGCACCACCCGGTCGGCGTAGAGCGAGGCAAACTCCGTGTCACCTGTTCTCAGCAGGTAGACGCTGTTGAGTCCGCTGAGCACAAAAAACAACAACAACGCCGCACTCAGCAGCAACAGCTGCCACTTCACGGGCAGTTCGGTGGTTCGAGAACGGTTCATTCCTCATCCTGTGGACTGCACCAAATTGGTGTTCTTTGAGTCTATGCACCATGGGCGTGCATGAAAATCGGGCGTTTCTGAAAAACAAGTCGGGAATTCCCTAGATCGGTCTTGCACCCCCTGTGCCCAGCACGGCTGGCCCCTGGGGCAAGCGTGTATCGTCACCCCGCCATGCACGCCCAGACCTTTGACCCCATCCCCCAACAAGGCGTTTTGCCCGGCATGGCCGACGACGTGTCCCCATGGGGCACCGGCCTCATGGTGCTGCACAGCCACCGCGCCGAGCGGCTGCTGGACGTGGTGGTGGCCTGGCTGCACCAGCACCCGCTGGGGCCGCTGGAGGAAGAGGTGTTCATCGTCCAGAGCAACGCCGTGGCCGAGTGGCTGCGCATGGCCCTGGCCCGCGAGCTGGGCGTGTGCGCCGCCACGCGGGTGGAGCTGCCGGGGCGTTTTTTCTGGCGCATCAGCCGCCGCGTGCTGGGCCCCCGCGCCGTGCCCACCGAGTCGCCGCTGGACAAGCTGCCCCTGGCCTGGCGATTGATGGAATGCCTGCCCGCGCTTTTGGATCAAGCACATGATGCTATTGATTCGGGAGTCGTCTACGCCCCACTCGCCGCCTTCGTCGGCAGCGACCCCGAACAGCGCCTGTGGCCCCTGTGCCAACGCCTGGCCGACCTGTACGACCAGTACCAGGTCTACCGCCCCGACTGGCTGGACCTGTGGGCCCAAGGCCGTGCCGAGGTCACCGATGGCGCGGGCCGCCTCACCCCGCTGCCGCCCGACCAGCACTGGCAAGCCCGCCTGTGGCAGGTGCTGCACAGCGGCATTGCCCCCGAACAGCAGCGCACCACCCGGCCCGCGCTGATGGCGCGCGTGCAAGACCAACTGGAACACGGCATGCCCGTGCAACCCCTGCCGCGCCGCGTGGTGGCCTTTGGCATGAGCCACCTGCCGCCCGGCATGCTGGCCCTGCTGGGCGCGGTGTCGCGCCACAGCCAGGTGCTGCTGGCCGTGCCCAACCCCTGCCAATACCACTGGGCCGACGTGATCGACGGGCGCGAGCTGCTGCGCAGCGCCCACCGCCGCCAGCCCCTCAAGGGCGGGGTGGATCGCGCCGCGCTGCCCCTGCACGAACTGCACACCCACGCCCACCCGCTGCTGGCCGCCTGGGGCCGCCAGAGCCGCGACTTCGTGCGCCTGCTCGACGATCTGGACGACGCCGCCCAAGGCCGCGCCCAACCCGGCTGGCCCCGGCTGGATTTGTTCGTGGACGATGCCGACCCCGAAGACGCCCAGCCCCGCAGCCTGCTGCGCCAGCTGCAAACCCGCATCCGCGACCTGGTGCCCGTGCACGAACTGCCGCAGCAACCCGGCCACGGCTGGACCCCGGGCGACCGCTCCATCGTCTTCCACCTGGCCCACAGCCCCGTGCGCGAGCTGGAAGTGCTGCACGACCAGCTGCTGGCGCTGCTGGGCGGGGAGGGGGGCGAGGGCGGAGGCGGCCTGACACCCAAGGACGTGGTCGTGATGGTGCCCGACATCGCCCCGCTGGCCCCCGCCATCCGCGCCGTCTTCGGCCAGTACCCCAAGGGCGACGCCCGCCACATCCCCTTCGACATTGCCGACCTGGGGGCCGACGCCCTCAGCCCGCTGGTGCAGGCCTGGCGCTGGTTGTGGCGGCTGCCCACCGAGCGGGCGGGCCTGTCCGAATGGCTCAGCCTGCTGGAAGTGCCCGCCGTGCAAGCCCGCTTCGGGCTGGACCCCGAAGACCTGCCCCGCCTGTCCGCCTGGATGGCCGGGGCTGGGCTGCGCTGGGGCCTGCACGCCGAACAACGCCGCCACCTGGGCCTGCCCGACCTGGACGACACCCACACCGCCCGCTTCGCCCTGCGCCGCATGTTGTGGGGCTACCTGCTGGGCGATGGCACCACCCGGATGCCTGGTAGCGACCGTCCCGCCGCCGGGCCGTCCCAAGGCGGGACAGCCCCCCCTGGGGGGGCAGCGAACGCAGGGAGCGTGGGGGGCGACATCGAGCCCTACGCCGAAGTCGCCGGGCTCGACGCCGCCCTGGCGGGGGTGCTGGCCCACCTGCTGGACGCGCTGGACGCCTGGTGGGCCCAGGCCACCCAGCCCGCCACCCCCGCCGAGTGGGTGGCGCGGGGCCGGGCCTTGCTGGCCGCGGTGTTCTGGGGCGAGGCCCAGCGCGAATCCCCCCGGGCACAGGCCACCGCCTCGCCGGCTGATCTGGCCGCACTGGCGGCCCTGGAACAGGCCGGTGAACGCTGGCTGGACGCCTGCGAACAGGCCGGTTTTCAACAAGCCGTGCCGCTGGAAGTGGCCCGCTCCGCCTGGGACCACGCCCTGCAACTGCCTGACGCGCCCAGCCGCTTCCACGCCGGGGGCGTGACCTTCTGCACCCTGCTGCCCATGCGCGCCATCCCCTTCCGCGTGGTGTGCCTGCTGGGCATGAACGACGCCGACTACCCCCGCCGCGCCCCG
>DASUON010000136.1:0-4802 GCA_036276615.1 Burkholderiaceae bacterium | reverse complement strand
CCTGGGGCACGGGCGAGGTGGGGCTTGGGGCCACAACGCGCTGGGCACTGGCCTCGGCCTGGGTCCGAACCTGCTGTTGCAGATCGCTCAACTCGAACGCGAGGTTGAGCGAGGCCAGCACGGCAATGCGGTCGCGGGCCTTGACCTTGCCCGCGTCGCGGATCTTGCACATGGCCGCGTCCACCTTGCTGACGGCCTGCATCATCAGGGCCTCGCCCCCTTCGGGGCAGGACAGCAGGTAGCCCTGGCCCATGATCTGGACTTCGATTTGCTTCATGAAGAGGACGGATCGGATGACGAGGGGCCCACCCCGGTCTCAGAGGCCGCGGTGAGGCGCTCCAGCAGGGTGACGATGCGGGCACGGGCGGCGGCCAGTTTGGAGCGCAGCAGGTCGCGTTCGGCCTGCAGGGAATCGACCTCGGTCCTGAGCAGCTCGTTGGTGCGTTGAAGCTCCTCATGCCGCAGCAGCAACCGGTCGATGCGGTCGGCCAGTTGGGCAAAAGTGTGGGTGTCGGACATGGTGCCGCGATTGTAGGTGCGTCCGCCTAGAATGCCGGGTGTTGGTGCTCGCGGCCCCGTTCAAGGGCGGCAGTTCAACGGGAAGCTGGGGGGCCGAAGGCCGTGCATCACGCACGCGCTGCTCAGGCCTAACCAGCGCTGCCCCCGCAACGGTAAGTGGACGGACCGTGTGCTGGCCTGATGGCTGGCCCCGCTCCCGCTTTCATCCACCGGCCACTGGGTGGGTGTTGTGCCTGACACAGCACCCCCTGGGAAGGCGATGAAGGTTGTTCCACCAGCCCGGATACCGGCCAACAAGGCGGTGGTGCGCCCCAGGCGTGCCGCCATGAAGCCCAAGTACCGTCGGGGAAGGCGGGAAGGGTGTCTTGTGTTGGATTCTTTTCCATGTTGTCTGTCTTGTCGGGGGTGTGCCGCACCCCTTCTTCCGTGGCTGTGCTCAGCCTGTTGACCCGCTGCACCGTGTGCGCGGCTGTGGCCGGGGGCCTGTCTCCGGCGGTGCTGGCCCAGTCAGGGGTGGCGTCGGGGGCCGCATCGGGGGTGTTGGCCCCGGTGGTGGTGACCGCCGCCCGCACCGCCCAGCCGCTGACCGATGTGGTGTCCGACGTCAGCCTGATCGACCGCGACACGCTGGACCGCTTTGCCAACGCCAGCCTAGGCGATGTGCTGTCCACCCTGCCGGGCGTGGAGCTCAGCCGCAACGGCGGCCCCACGGCCACCACCAGCCTGTTTGTGCGCGGGGCCGACACCCGCCACACCGTGCTGCTGATCGACGGTGTGCGGGTGGATTCCCAGTCCACCGGCGGTGCGGCCTGGCAGGCCCTGGCGCTGGAGCACATCGACCGCATCGAGGTGCTGCGCGGCCCCGCGGCGGCCATTTATGGCTCTGACGCCATTGGTGGCGTGGTGCAGGTGTTCACCCGCAAGGGGGAGGCGGGCTTCCACCCCAACGTCAGCGTGGGCCTGGGCAGCCACGGCACGCGCAACGCCAGTGCCCAGTTGTCGGGGGCGCAAGGGGCCTGGGACTACGCCCTGGGCCTCACGCGTGAAACCAGCGACGGCTTCAACATCCAGCCCAGCGGCAACCCCGATCGCGATGGCTACCGCAAGACCAACGGCCTGGCCCGCCTGGGCCTGCAAGCCAATGCCGACCACCGCTTCGAAGCCCTGTGGACCAGCAGCGAGGCCAACACCGGCTACGACGCCTATGCCTCCAAGGTGGACGACCGGGCCCTGCAAGACCAGCGCACCCTGGCGCTGTCGTGGCAGGCCCGCTGGTCTGACGTGTGGACCAGCCGCGCCAGCGTCACCCGCGGGTTGGACCGCTACGAAACCACCCCATCCGCCTACATCACCGACACCCAGGTGGACACCTGGCTGTGGCACCACCAGTGGCAACTGGGGGCCCACCAGCTCACCGCGGCGCTGGAGCGGCGGCAGGACCAGCTGCTCAACGGCTCCACCACCCCGAAACTCAACGACCGCAGCCAGAACGCGCTGGCCCTGGGTTACGGCTTCAAGCAGGGTGACCACACCGTGCAGGCCAACCTGCGCCACGACGACGACAGCGAATTTGGCCGCCACACCACCGGCAGCCTGGCCTACGCCCTGGCACTGGCCCCGCACTGGCGGGTGACCGCATCGGCGGGCACCGCTTTCCGGGCGCCCACGCTGTTCCACCGTTTCAGCATCTACGGCACCCCCAACCTGCGCCCCGAAGAATCCAACAACCTCGAACTGGCCCTGAAGTACGCCGCGCAGGGCAGCAGCGTGTCGGTCACCGCCTACCGCAACCGGCTGACCAACCTCATCAACTACGTGTCTGGCCCTGGCAGCTGTGCCAACGGCGTGGGGGCCTTCCCCGGCTGTTATGGCAACGTGGGCAAGGCCACGCTGCAAGGCGTGACGCTGGCCGCCGCCACCCGCGTGGCCGCCGGGGTGCCGGGTGGGGTGGGGCTGAACGCTTCGCTCGACCTGCAAAACCCGCGCGACGACACCACGGGCCGCACCCTGGCCCGCCGCTCCAAACGTGTGGCCAAGTTGGGGGCCGACCTGCGCGTGGCCGGTTGGACCCTGGGGGCCGAAACCCAATGGCACAGCAGCCGCTTCGACCAGCCCAGCGGCACCGCCCGCCTGGCCGGGTACGGCGTGGTCAACCTGTCGGCCAGCACCCGCCTTGCGCCGCAGTGGACGCTGGTGGCCCGGGTGGACAACCTGGGCGACAAGGCCTACCAGACCGCCCGTGGCTATGCCACCCCGGGCCGGACCGCCTACCTGGGCGTGAGCTGGACGGGCCTGTGATGCGCAGCGCCGCCGTGCTCATGGTCGCCGCCCCCGCGTCGGGTCAGGGCAAGACCACCGTCACCGCGGCGTTGGCGCGGCTGCACGCCCGCGCCGGGCGACGGGTGCGGGTGTTCAAGTGTGGCCCCGACTTTCTCGACCCCTACTGGCACCGCCTGGCCAGCGGGGCGCCGGTGCACCAGATCGACCTGTGGATGACCGGCGAAGCCGACATCCGCCAGCGCCTTCACGCCGCCACGCAAGAGGCCGACCTGGTGCTGCTGGAGGGCGTCATGGGCCTGTACGACGGCGAACCCAGTGCCGCCGAACTGGCCCGCCGCTTTGGCGTGCCCGTGCTGGCGGTGGTGGACGCCTCGTCCATGGCGCAGACCTTCGGGGCCCTGGCCCACGGCCTGCGCCACTACCAGGCGGCCAGCCACGGCCCGCTGCCCTGGGCCGGGGTGCTGGCCAACCGCGTGGGCAGCGAGCGCCATGCCGACATGCTGCAACAGGCCGTGGCCGCTGAAGACTGGCTGGGTGCCCTCATGCGCAGCACCGAACTGGCCTTGCCCGAACGCCACCTGGGCCTGGTGGCCGCCCACGAACTGCCCGACGCCCTGGCCCGCCTGGACGCCGCCGCCGACCGCCTGCTGTCCACCCCGCTGGGGCGCATGAGCCCGGCGGAATTGGCCCAGCGTTTTCCCCATGGGGTTGGTATCAAAACAGGAGCTGCTTGCGCTTTGTCTGAAAGCGCTGGAGGCCAATTTGATGCAGAAAACCAGCCCCTGGCCGGGCGCACCGTGGCCGTGGCCCGCGACGCGGCGCTGTGCTTCATCTACGACGCCAACCTGGACACCCTGCGCCAGCTGGGGGCCGAGTTGGCCTTCTTCTCGCCGCTGGCCGACGCCGCGCTGCCCGCGTGTGACGCGGTGTGGCTGCCCGGCGGCTACCCCGAGCTGCACGCCGCCACGCTGTCGGCCAACCACGCACTGCGCGACGCCCTGCAGGTCCATGCCGCTCAGGGCAAACCCGTGTGGGCCGAGTGCGGCGGCATGATGCTGCTGTTCGACACCCTGGTGGACAAAGCCGGTGTCAGCCACGCCATGTGGGGCCTGCTGCCCGGCACCGTGCGCCTGCAAGCCCGCCTGGCCGCCCTGGGGCCGCAGCAACTGGCCCTGGGCGCAGGCTGCTTGCGCGGCCACACCTTCCACTGGTCGCTGGCCGACACGCCGCTGCCCGCCGTCACCCGCACCCAGCCGCCGGGCCGCACGCCCCAGCCCGTGGCCGACGGCGGCACCGGCGAGGCGCTGTACATGCACGGCGCGGTGCGCGCCAGCTACTTCCACGCCTGGATGCCCTCGGCCCCTGCCGCCGCCGCCGCGCTGCTGAGCCCCCAACCCCTGGAGCTGCCCGCATGAACGCCGCCGCCATGCCCAGCGCCCCGCAGCCCGGCAGCCGCGGCCCGCAGCGCATCGTCTGCCTCACCGAGGAAACCACCGAATGGCTGTACCGCCTGGGGCGGCAGGACCGCATCGTGGGCATCAGCGGCTACACCGTGCGCCCCCGTCAGGCGCGGGAGGAAAAGCCCAAGGTCAGCGCCTTCCTGAGCGCCAAGATCGACAAGATCCTGGCGCTGGAGCCCGACTGCGTGCTGGGCTTTTCCGACCTGCAGGCCGACGTGGCCGCCCAGCTCATCCGCGCCGGGGTGCAGGTCACGGTGTACAACCAGCGCAGCGTGGCGCAGATCCTGGACATGCTGTTCCAGGTGGCCTCGCTGGTGGACGCACAGGACGAAGGCCAGCGCCAGATCGATGCCATCCGTGCCGACCTGCACCGCATCCAGCAGGCCGCCGCCGCGCGTGAGGCCGCAGGCCTTCGCCGCCCCCGCGTGTACTTTGAGGAGTGGGACGACCCCGCCATCAGCGGCATCCGCTGGGTGTCCGAGTTGATCGGGCTGGCCGGGGGTGACGACATCTTCCCCGTGCTGGCCACGCAGCCGCTGGGCA
>DASUON010000135.1:0-12600 GCA_036276615.1 Burkholderiaceae bacterium | reverse complement strand
AATGCGGCCATGGGCCAGTTGAACCAGATCACCCAGCAAAACGCCAGCGCCTCGGAAGAGCTGGCCGCCACCGCCGAAGAGATGAGCAGCCAGGCCGACAACCTGCAGCAGCTCATGGCCTTCTTCAATTTGGGGCATGGGGCCCAACGCGGGGCCAGCAACACCAGCCAGCGCCCTGCCCCGGTACAGCGCACCGCCAAGGCCCCGGCCATTGCCAGCAAACCCGTCAACCGCAAGCTGCTGACCGCAGGCCCGGTGGACGAAAGCAGCTTTGCCCGGTTCTGACCTTCCTGACTCTAAAAACAGGAGCACAAACCCATGACAGAAAAAGCGCTAGAGGCCAAAAAAGCTTCAAACCCGGGTGCCACCCTATCCCAGGCGGATGCCGACCAACAGCAGCAGTACCTCACCTTCAGCCTGGGTGAGGAGATGTTTGCCATCGGCATTCTGGCCATCCGGGAGATTCTGGAATACGGCCAGTTGACCGAGGTGCCCATGACGCCGCCCTTCATCCGCGGCGTCATCAACCTGCGCGGTGCGGTGGTACCGGTCATTGACCTGTCGGTGCGCTTTGGGCGCCAGGCCCGGGCGGTGAGCAAGCGCACCTGCATCGTGATCATCGAAACCGAGGTGATGGGCAGCCACGACGCCGACGGCCCCCGCCAGACCCAGCAAATGGGGGTGGTGGTGGATGCGGTGTCGGAGGTGCTGGAAATCCCGACCGCCGAGATCGAACCGCCACCGGCCTTTGGCGCGCGCATCCGCACGGACTTCATCCGCGGCATGGGCAAGGTGGCGGGCAAGTTTGTCGTCATTCTGGATGTGGCTCGTGTCTTGTCGCTCGACGAGGTCGCCGTGCTCGCCGCTGTTCAGGCCGAAGCGGCCTGAGCGATTTCCGTTTCTCCGTTGTTCAACTTATTGTCGATCCCAGGACCTTCACCATGACCCTCACGATGAAACCGCCCACCACCTTGGCTGACGGTGGACCGCGGCAGGCCAGCATGAAGCTCAAACTCACCTACGCCTTTGGTGCGGTGCTGGCCATGTTCAGCGTGGGGCTGGTGTTGCTGGGCTGGAGCGTGCAACAGGTGGTGGGCAGTGCCCAGCAGGTTCACGACGTGACCTTGCCCCAGGTGCTGCGCGTGGACGACATGAACGTGCAACGGGTGGACGTGCAGCAGTACCTGACCGATGTGGCTGCCACACGGGAACGCGATGGTTACGAAGGGGCCCGGCGCGCCACCGACGGTTTCTTGGCCAACGTGGCCGAGTTCCGCAAGAGCCTGGAGACCGGTGGCCACTCGGGCGCGTTGGAACGGTTGGCCTTGCTGGACAACGACTTCCGGCGCTTTGAAGCCGCGGGCCGCGACATGGCCGAAACCTACATCCTGGAGGGGACGGAAGCGGGCAATGCCAAGATGCGCCAGTTCGATGCCGCCAGCACCGCCCTCGCCCGCAGCCTGGACCACTTTCGCTCCGACCAACTGAGCGAGGCCCAAACCCACACCCAGCAGACCCTGGCAAAAGCCCATTCAACCATGGTGTTGTTGCTGGCGTGCGCTGTGTGCTCCATGGCGTTGGGCGTGGTTGCAGCGTGGAAATTGTGTGGCTCGCTGCTGAAGCAGTTGGGCGACGACCCCCATGTGGCCCATGGCGTGGCCCATGCCATGGCCAACGGCAATTTGTCGATCAACATCCCCACCAAGGACAACGACCACTGGAGCCTGTTGGCCGCTCTCAAACGCATGGCGGAGACAC
Organism: Burkholderiaceae bacterium; assembly: GCA_036276615.1. Classification (GTDB taxonomy): domain Bacteria; phylum Pseudomonadota; class Gammaproteobacteria; order Burkholderiales; family Burkholderiaceae_C; genus UBA2334. Next base: position 10,842 of record DASUON010000135.1, on the reverse strand, counting down.
TGTCGGCCAGCGAGCGTGCAGCCCAGGAGGCGTTGCGCATCAAGACGGCACTGGATTGCACCCCGGTCAACCTGATGATGGCCGACAACGACGGGCGCATTTTTTACGCCAACCAGGCCACCCTGGCACTGTTGACCCGGGCCACCCCGAACCTGCGCCGGGTGATCCCCGACTTCGACGCCACCCGGGTGGTGGGCGAAAACATCGACCGTTTTCACCGCAATCCAGCCCACCAGCGGGCCTTGCTGCGCGACTTGAACACCGTGCTTCAGTCCAACGTGCCCCTGGGTGACATGACCTTGCAGATCACGGCCAACCCCATTCACGATGCCCAGCACCGCCGCATGGGCATTGTGGTGGAGTGGGTGGACCGCACCGCCGAGGTGGCGGCCGAGCGTGAACTGGCCGCCATGGTGGCCGCAGCCGCCGATGGGGATTTTTCCAAGCGCGTAGACCCCGCGGGCAAAAAAGGCTTCTTCCTGCAGGTGGCTGAAGGATTGAACCGCATTGCATCCACCAGCGACCAGGGCCTGAAAGACACCCTGGTGGTGTTGCGCCAGATGGAACGCGGCGACATGACGGCCCAGATGCGAGGCGAGTACCACGGCGCTTTCGCCGCCTTGAGCGACACGGTGAACAACACGGTGTTCAAGCTGGCCCAGACCGTCGCGGAAGTGAGCAACACCGCACACACCATTGCCAGCGCCACCCAACAGGTGTCCACCACCGCCCAGAACCTGTCGCAGACCTCCAGCGAACAGGCGGCCAGTGTGGAGCAGACCTCGGCATCGGTGGAGGAAATGGGCATGGCCATCATCCGCAACACCGACAACGCCAAGGTGGCCGAGGGCATGAGCGCCAACGGTTCGCAAATGGCCACCGAAGGTGGGCAGGCTGTCAATGCCACGGTGCGGGCCATGAAGCAGATCGCCCAGAAGATCAGCATCATCGACGACATCGCCTACCAGACCAACCTGCTGGCCCTCAACGCCACCATCGAGGCGGCACGGGCCGGCGAACACGGCAAGGGTTTTGCCGTGGTGGCCGCCGAGGTGCGCAAGCTGGCCGAACGCAGTCAGGTGGCCGCGCATGACATCGGGGAGCTGGCCCTGGAAAGCGTGGGACTGGCCGAGCGCGCAGGCCAACTGTTGGACGACATTGTTCCCGCCACGCAGAAAACCGCCCAGCTGGTGCAAGAAATCGCCACGGCCTCTGGCCGCCAGAGCGCTGGCGTGGGCCAGATCAACGTGGTCATGACCCAGCTCAATGAGATCACCCAGCAAAACGCCAGCGCATCGGAAGAGCTGGCGGCCACGGCTGAAGAGATGTCGTCCCAGGCACACAGCCTTCAGGAGTTGACGGCGTTTTTCAAAATCCGCACCGGAGAACGCACATGATGGCCAACCTCCAAACCCCAAGGGTTGACGCACCTCGTCCCCTGATCTCCCTGGAGTCGATGCAGCACGAGTTGGCGGCCACAACCTCTGAAGTGTGGTCGATGGTGGCGATGGCTTCCCTTCGGGGCGAGGCCTCCCTCATCATCGCCCCCTGGGAGCACACCCCATCGGGTCATCCATTGCATGCCCGGTTCGAGCGCCTGTCTCAAACGGTGGAAGCCGCATTCAACAGTGCAGTGCCCTCCCTGACGCACGCCGCTTGCGACGACCCGTGTTACGACGAAGTGCGCCTGCTGGTCAACACCACGGCCGACGCCTTGACGGCATTGCTGAGGGAAATCCGTGTCATGGCACAAGCTGCCCGCAGCGGGGAACTGCGCATCTCGTCCAGCGACACGGTGTCCGACTTGCTGGAACACCTGATGAGTTTGGTGGACCGGGCATTTCAGAGCACCGTGGAGGTGGCTGATGCACTGGAACGCAGCAGCGTTGCGTTGAACTGAACCTGCTCATGCGCATGATGACCTGCATGCCCATGGCACTTGCGTTGGTTCCTTCACACATGACCGACGCGTTTTGTGCCTTGGCGGCGCGTGCCCGCGATGTGGTGGCGCGGTTCGATGCACAAGGCCAAAAGACCTACGCCAATGCAGCCTACGAGCGGGTGTTTGGAGCCGCGGCTCCCGACTTTACCGAGATGCGGCAACGGGCCATGACCGAGGATGGAACCTCCTCGGTGCCCTGGCTGTGGAAGGATTTGCAGGGCAATCAGCGCCAATTGGGCCTCCAGTTCCCCCCCGAGTTGCAGGACGATGGCGTGGTGACCGGATGGTGGATGGTGGGCCGAGACACCACGGACGAACTCCGATTGCGCCAGCGCTTGGAACAACTCCAGGAAGATCGGGACGAACAGGCGCGCACGTTTCAAACGTTGATGGCCCACTTCCCCGACACCGTGGTGCGCTACGACCTGACGGGCTGCTGCACCTACGCCAACCCGACGTTCCTGCGTCTGTGGGGTTTGAGCCCCAAGGCCATTCTGGGTCGGCGTCTGACCGAGTTCTGGACATGCGGCAACGCCGAGCGACTGGAGCAAGCCATTCAAGGCGTCGTCCAAAGCGGTGAGGCACGGGACGTGGAGTACGTCTGGGCCCCGGACAATGGGCAGAGAAAGTACATCCACATCCGCTTGATCCCCGAACAGGACAACCGGGGTCAGTTGGTCAGCGTGTTGACCATCGGACGAGACATCACCGAGCACAAGGAAAACCAGCGGGTCCTGGCCCGAGCCGAAAGCATGGCCCGCATTGGCCATTGGGAATGGGATTTTGTGCATCAGCGGTCTTTGGTGTCGGAAGAGTTGTGTCGGCTCTTTGGGCAACCCCTGGGCTGGCATCCAACCCCTGAACAAGCCTTGGAGCGCTCGCCCAAGGAGGACCGGGAGCGCATTTGGACCCTGTTCCAGAATGCCTATGCGCAGCGGCTGCCGGAAGTGGCGTACACCTACCGAATCACCAGTGCGTTGGGCGAAGTCCTGAGCATGTACACCCATGTACAGATCGATTACGGACCCAAGGGGCCGGTGCGGCTGAGGGGCACCACGCGCGACATCACTGAAATCAAGCAGTACGAAACACGCCTGACCGAGATGACCTTGCAGGACCCGTTGACGGGCCTGCCCAACCGGACCCTGTTGAACGACCGGTTGCAGACCGCCATGGCCAACGCAGTGGATGGCGGGCACATTGGAGGCTTGCTGTTGCTCAACCTTGATCGTTTCAAAGAGGTGAACGACATCCTGGGCCACGGCCACGGCGATCACCTCCTGATGCACTGTGGTCAACGCCTGCAGCAGCTGGTGCGGGCATATGACACGGTGGCCCGGCTGGGGGCTGACGAGTTTGCGGTGCTGCTGCCCAAGATTCGGGACGTGGCTGACTTGGTGGCCATTGCCAAGAAGATCAATGTCGCCATGGCTCAGCCCTTCCAGATTGGGGACCAGCCGTTGTTTGTCACGTGCAGCATTGGCATGGCGTTGTTTCCATCGGATGGCGTGCGTGCCCATGAACTGTTGCATCATGCCGACTCCGCATTGACCGAAGCCAAGACACAGGGGCCTTCGGGTTATCACCTGTACTCGGCCGAGCTGACCGAACGGGCACGCGAGCGCGCCCAACTGGGCATTGCCCTTCGACGCGCCGAGCCCGACGGGCAGCTGGAGGTCCACTACCAACCCAAGGTGAATCTGGTCAATGGGGCCTGGGTGGGGGCCGAGGCGCTGCTGCGCTGGAACCACCCCACGCAGGGCCTCCTGTCGCCGGATCGTTTCATCGGCTTGGCCGAGGAGAACGGCCTGATTGTGGGCATGGGCACATGGGTGCTGACCAAAGCCTGCCTGGCAGCACACGAATGGAATGCGGGCCTGTCTGAGCCATTCAAGGTGGCGGTCAACCTCTCCCCCGTCCAGTTTCGCCAAGACGACTTGGTGAGCACGGTGCACAGCGTGCTGTTGACCACGGGCTGCGAGCCCGGGTGGCTGGAGCTTGAAATCACCGAGAACCTGCTGCTGGACGCCAACGAACGGGTGCGCGACACGCTGTGCGCCCTCCGTGCCATGGGCATCACCGTGGCCATTGACGACTTTGGAACGGGGTATTCCTCGCTGGCCTACCTCAAGCGATTCCCCATTGATGTGCTCAAGATCGATCGCACGTTTGTCCGCGACATTGATGTCGAAAGCAACAGCACGGAATTGACCAAGGCCATTGTGAGCATGGGGCGCAGCTTGAACATGCAATTGGTGGCCGAAGGTGTGGAGTCCGAAGCTCAGGCCCGATTCCTGGCAGACCAAGGCTGTCTCCTGGCCCAGGGATTTTTATACGGCAAGCCCATGGCCAAAGGCGTATTCGAATCGAATCTGCAAAAGAACAGCAGCCCAAAGGCCTCGTTGACCGCATGAGTTTTGATGCCATCTACAACCAGGGTAGTGCGTCCATCACCGCGAAGGAATTTGCACAGTTTCGCGCCCTGATTCACCAAGTGGCAGGCATACACCTGTCGGATGCCAAGCGGGTCTTGCTGGTGGGACGGCTGTCCAAACGGCTGAAAGAACTGAACCTGCAGAGCTTTGGCCAGTACTTTCAGTACGTGACCAGCCCGGGGGCGGCAGAAGAACTTCAGGTGATGGTTGACTTGCTGACCACCAACGAAACCTACTTTTTCAGAGAGCCCAAACACTTTGAATTTCTCCACAAGGAGGCGTTGCAACACCGCACCCATGCGGAGGGCAGTTTTCGCGTGTGGAGCGCGGCATCATCCACGGGCGAGGAGGCTTACTCCATCGCCATGGTGCTGGCCGACACCCTGGGCAGTGCCCCATGGGAAGTGGTAGGCACCGACATCAGCACCCAAGTCCTGGCCAAGGCGGAGCGAGGCCACTACACCACGGACCGAATTTCAGGCATTCCTCAGCCACACCTGAAAAAATACTGCCTCAAAGGTTTGCGGGAGCAAAGTGGCACCATGCTGATTTGCAGGGAACTGCGGGAGCGTGTGCGGTTTTTGCAGAGCAACTTGCTCAGCCCGGAACAGGGCATTGGCCAGTTCGATGTGATCTTCCTGCGCAATGTGATGATTTACTTCGACAACCCAACGAAATCGAAGGTGGTGTCCAACTTGCTCCCCTTCCTGAAGCAGAATGGGCATTTCATTGTGGGGCATTCGGAAACCCTCAGCGGCCTGACCCAAGCCTTGACCGCCATCCAACCGACGGTCTACCGCCGAATCCATCGATAGCAACTGAACCATGCCCCATTCAGCCCCTCGGTCAGCAGAACGACCTTCTTCCACGGGGGTTTTCATTCACCCGGGTGAGCATCACTTTGGTCAGGCCCCGGGCTACATCAAGACCTTGTTGGGCTCCTGTGTGTCGGTGACCGTGTGGGACCCTGCCAAGCGCGTGGGCGGCATGTGCCATGCACTGCTGCCCAAACGCCAACGCCCCTGCGGTGCCCCGCTGGATGGGCGATTCACCGACGAGGCCATTGAAATCCTCTGGGGCCATTTGAAAACCCGCGGCATCGCCGCCCAGTCCTGTCAGGTGCAATTGTTTGGGGGGGGCAGAATGTTCTCCCTGCCCGAACTGGCCGGTCTGGACGTGGGACAACGCAACATCGAGGTTGCTCACCACATGCTGGCGCAACTGGGCCTGCCATTGCAGCATGTGGATGTGGGCGGTGTCCTGCCCCGACGGCTCCATTTCGACCTGGCCTCTGGGCTGGTCAGTTGTACCCAAGGGCCTCAATCCACCAAGGAACGTTTGTGAAGGAAAAAATCAAGGTGATGATCGTGGACGACTCTGCGGTTGTCCGCCAAGTCGTGGCCCACGCCATCCAGCGAGAACCTGGCATTGAAGTGATGGCCACGGCGCAAGACCCGGTGTTTGCCATGGAAAAGATGAAAACCCATTGGCCCGACGTGCTGATCGTGGACATCGAAATGCCTCGCATGGACGGCCTGACCTTTCTGAAAAAGGTCATGGCCGATCGCCCCACCCCCACCATCATCTGCTCCACGTTGGCCGAACGCGGTGCGCAGGTCACCATGGATGCCCTCGCTTCAGGCGCGGTGAGCATCATCACCAAACCCAAAGCCGGCTTGAAATCGTTTCTGGAAGACTCCGCCAACGACATCATCCACGCCATCAAGGCTGCGGCCTGTGCCAACGTGGGCCGCCTGCGCCCCGCCCTGCCCCGTGCGGTGGCGGCCATGCCCTCCCCCATCCATACCCCGCCTCCCGCGGCGTCACTCGCTTACGCAACAACCGACAAGTTGGTGGCCTTTGGCACGTCCACGGGAGGAACGTTGGCATTGGAATCGGTGCTGACCCAGCTGCCTCCCCACTGCTCCGGCATGGTCATCGTTCAGCACATGCCAGAAAAGTTCACCGCGCTGTTTGCGCAGCGCCTGAACAGCCTGTGCCAGATTGAGGTTCGAGAGGCTCGGGATGGTGACCGCGTTCGCACGGGACTGGCGCTGATTGCCCCCGGGGGACGGCACATGACCGTCAAGCGCAGCGGTGCCCAGTATCTGGTGGAGGTGCGCGATGGGCCGCTGGTGAACCGGCACAAACCGTCGGTGGACGTGCTGTTCCGTTCGGTGGCACATGCCGCAGGCAAAAATGCCATGGGCATCATCATGACGGGCATGGGTGACGACGGTGCACGCGGCTTGAAGGACATGCACGACGCCGGCGCACGAACGGTGGCTGAAGATGAATCCACCTGCGTGGTCTTTGGCATGCCCAAGGAAGCCATCAAGCATGGCGGGGTCAACAAGACGGTGCCGCTGGATCGAATACCCTATGAGGTCATGAACTACGTGGGCTGACGCCCATTGCCATGCAGGCCATCACCGACCCGTCGTTTTACCTCGTTGCCGTTCCCGCGGTGGTCTTGCTCGGTTTGAGCAAAAGTGGTTTCGGTGCCGGCTTTGGTTCCTTGGCCGTGCCCATGATGGCTTTGGCGGTGCCGGTGCCACAGGCCGCCGCCATCCTCATGCCACTGCTGTTTGTCATGGACGTGCTGACGCTCAAGGCTTTCCACCGGGACTTGGACCGCCGACTGTTGCTGTTCATGCTGCCCTGGGGGTTGTTGGGCATTGGTGTGGGGGCTGTGCTGTTCCGGTGGCTGGATGCACACACGGTGGCCGGGATCGTGGGCATTTTTGCCTGGGTGTTCCTGGCCCAGCGAAAGCTGTTTCCGCCGCATGTCGACGCGTCGCCCCCCGGGCGGCTGTGGGGTGCGTTGATGACCACGACCTCAGGATTCACCAGCTTTGTGTCCCATTCGGGCGGTCCGCCCATCAACGCCTATGTGATCCCGTTGAAGCTGGCACCGACGGTCTTCACGGGTACCTTGGCGGCGTTCTTTTTCATCATCAACCTCAGCAAATGGCTGCCCTATGCCTGGCTGGGCCTGCTGGACTGGAACAACCTGGGCACCTCGCTGGTGCTGATGCCGCTGGCCCCGTTGGGGGTGTGGACGGGCGTGAAAATCGCCCGACGCATCAGCCCCCTGTGGTTTTACCGGCTGGTGGAATGGGGCATGTTCCTCACCGGGGCCAAGTTGATCTGGGACGGATTCCTGGCCTGACGGTAACTCACTCCCACTCGATGGTGGCCGGAGGTTTGCTGCTCACGTCGTAGGTCACGCGGTTGATGCCACGCACCTCGTTGATGATGCGGCTGCTCACCTTCTTCAGCAGGCTGTAGGGCAACTCGGCCCAATCGGCCGTCATGAAGTCGCTGGTCTGCACCGCGCGCAGGGCCACCACGTAGTCGTAGGTGCGGCCATCACCCATCACCCCAACGCTCTTGACCGGCAGGAACACAGTGAACGCCTGGCTGGTCAGGTCGTACCAGCTCTTGCCGCTGATGGGGTCGATGGTTGAGCGCAACTCTTCGATGAAGATGGCGTCGGCGCGGCGCAGCAGGTCGGCGTACTCTTTCTTCACCTCACCCAGGATGCGCACCCCCAGGCCGGGCCCCGGGAAGGGATGGCGGTACACCATGTCGTGCGGCAGGCCCAGCGCCACACCCAGCTCGCGCACTTCGTCCTTGAACAGGTCACGCAGGGGTTCCAGCAGTTTCAGGCCCAGTTGCTCGGGCAAGCCGCCCACGTTGTGGTGGCTCTTGATGGTGACAGCCTTCTTGCTCTTGGCGCCGCCAGACTCGATCACGTCGGGGTAGATGGTGCCCTGGGCCAGCCACTTGGCTCCCTTGGCCCCGTCGCCTTTGAGCTTGGCGGCCTCGGCCTTGAACACGTCCACGAACAGGCCGCCAATGATCTTGCGCTTCTTCTCGGGGTCGGTCACCCCGGCCAACTGCCCCAGGAACAGCTCGGAGGCATCCACCCGGATCACCTTGGCGTGCAGCTTGCCCTCGAACATGTCCATGACCATGTCGCCTTCGTTCAGGCGCAACAGGCCGTGGTCCACGAACACGCAGGTGAGCTGGTCGCCAATGGCGCGGTGGATCAGGGCTGCGGCCACCGAGGAATCGACCCCACCGGACAGGCCCAGGATGACTTCTTCGTCGCCCACCTGCGCGCGGATTTTCTGCACCGCTTCTTCGATGTGGTCGCGCATGATCCAGTCAGGTCGCGTGCCGCAAATCTCCAGCACAAAGCGCTCCAGCAGCGCCCTGCCCTGCACGGTGTGGGTCACTTCGGGGTGGAACTGCACGGCGTAGTAGCCGCGGGACTCGTCCGCCATGCCGGCGATGGGGCAGGCATCGGTACTGGCCATCAGCTTGAAGCCCGGGGGCATTTCGGTGACCTTGTCCCCATGGCTCATCCACACCTTGAGCATGCCGTGCCCTTCCGGGGTGTGGAAGTCCTCAATGCCCTTGAGCAACGCCGTGTGGCCCCGGGCGCGCACTTCGGCGTAGCCGAACTCGCGGGTGTGCCCCGCTTCCACCTTGCCGCCCAGCTGTTGCGCCATGGTCTGCATGCCATAGCAAATGCCCAGCACGGGCACCCCCAGCTCGAACACGGCATCCGGGGCCTTGTCGTCCACCTCGTACACGCTGGCGTGGCTGCCCGACAGGATGACGCCTTTCAGCTGACCATCTGCAGCGTACTCACGAACCCAGTCGCTGCTGACGTCGCAAGGGTGCACTTCGCAGTACACATGGGCCTCCCGCACGCGGCGGGCGATGAGCTGGGTGACCTGGGAGCCGAAATCGAGGATGAGGATTTTCTGGTGCTGCATGGCGGTGCTGTACGGGTGCGGTCAGAAAGAAAAAAGCCGTCTCCCGTGGCGGGAGGCGGCTTGGGCGGCTTTCAGCTTCACTCGGCCCGGTAGTTGGGCGCTTCCTTGGTGATCTGAACGTCGTGAACGTGGCTTTCGCGAATGCCGGCCGTCGTGATTTGCACGAACTCGGCCTTGTCGTGCATGTCGGCAATGGTGGCGCAACCACAGTAGCCCATGCTGGCCTTCAGTCCACCCGCCATCTGGTACAGGATGGAGACAACGGACCCCTTGTAAGGCACTCGCCCCTCAATCCCCTCGGGCACCAGCTTGTCGGCGTTGGGGTTGGTGGTTTCGTCGTTTTCCTGGAAGTAACGGTCGGCAGAGCCCGCTTTCATGGCGCCGATGGAGCCCATGCCACGGTAGCTCTTGTAGCTGCGGCCCTGGAACAGGATGACTTCGCCCGGGGCTTCTTCGGTCCCGGCGAACATGCCGCCCATCATCACGGTGCCAGCGCCTGCGGCAATGGCTTTGGAGATGTCACCGCTGTAGCGGATGCCGCCGTCGGCAATCAAAGGCACGCCCGTGCCCTTGAGGGCGGTGGCCACGTTGTCGATGGCGGTGATTTGGGGCACGCCCACACCCGCCACGATGCGGGTGGTGCAGATGGAGCCGGGGCCAATGCCCACCTTGACGGCATCAGCACCGGCCTCAGCCAGCGCCAGAGCCGCAGCCCCGGTGGCGATGTTGCCGCCAATCACTTCCACTTGCGGGAAGTTCTGTTTGACCCAGCGCACGCGGTCGATCACGCCCTTGCTGTGCCCGTGCGCCGTGTCCACCACCAAGGCATCCACACCCGCTTTGACCAGTGCAGCCACGCGCTCCTCGGTGCCCTCCCCCACGCCCACCGCAGCCCCCACCCGCAGGCGGCCCGCGGCATCCCGGGCGGCATTGGGGAAGTTCAGCTGTTTGGTGATGTCTTTGACGGTGATCAAGCCCTTCAGCTCGAACGCTTCATTGACCACCAGCAAGCGCTCCAGCTTGTGTTTGTTGAGCAGTGCTTTGGCCGCCTCGGGGGTGGTTCCGTCAGGCACCGTGACCAGCCGCTCACGCGGGGTCATGATTTCGGAAACCTTGGCTTCCATGCGGGTTTCAAACCGCAGGTCACGACCGGTGACGATGCCCACGACACGGCCAGCGTCCACCACCGGAAAACCGGACACCCCCAGTTCGTCGGACAACTTCATGACCTGACGCACGGTGGTGTCGGGGCTGATGACCACAGGGTCCCGCAACAGACCCGACTCGTACCGCTTGACCTTGGCAACGTGTGCGGCCTGTTCGGCGATGGTCAGGTTTTTGTGGACGATGCCGATGCCGCCTTCCTGCGCAATGGCGATGGCCAAACGCGCTTCGGTGACGGTGTCCATGGCCGCAGACACCAACGGCAAATTGAGCCGGATGTTGCGGGTGAACTGGGTGGCGAGGGAGGTGTCCTTGGGCAGGACCTGGGAGTACGCGGGGACGAGCAGAACGTCGTCAAATGTGAGCGCTTTGCCGAGGAGGCGCATGGGGTGAAGCTCCAAAAACACGATTGTACCCGGCGTCCACCCGAGGGATCCGCTGTCTGCAGAACGCCACCACATCGGGCCACAAGCTCCGTCAAGCCGACAAAAGCGCTACTTCGTCACCTGAC
>DASUON010000134.1:0-6523 GCA_036276615.1 Burkholderiaceae bacterium | reverse complement strand
GGTGGTGGAGCTGGTGCCCGAGGGGCGGGCGCTGGCGCAAATCCAGGCCAAAGGGTATGCCGACAAGTACCGCGCCCGGGGCGAACCCATTCACCTCGTTGGGGTGGAGTTCAGCAAGGCCGAGCGCAATGTGGTGGGGTTTGAGGTGGCGGTGGGGTGAGGGGCTTTGGGGGCCCGGTCCGGGCCAGTCACCTCCGCGATAGTGGCTAGGGCAATCCCTGAGGGGGCGGCAACGGCCTCCCGCTAAGCTGGACGCCACTCACAACAGCAGGAGACAACGATGAAGTTCGGATTCAAGCAGCTGACCCTGGCCGCGCTGGTGGTGGCGTCCACCGCCGCCATGGCCCAGAAGGGTGAAACGGTCAAGATCGTCTGGATCGACCCGCTCTCGGGCCTGATGGGGCCGGTGGGCAGCAACCAGTTGAAGAGTTTCCAGTTCTTTGCCGAGAAGTTCAGCGGTGCGGGCAACCCGGCGGGGGTCAAGTTCGAGGTGGTGGGCATTGACAACAAGCTCAGCCCCGCCGAAAGCCTGAACGCGCTCAAGGCCGCCATCGACCAGGGCGCGCGGTACGTGACCCAGGGCAACGGCTCGTCGGTGGCGGGGGCCTTGATCGACGCCATCAACAAACACAACGAGCGCAACCCCGGCAAGGAGGTGGTGTTCCTCAACCACTCGGCGGTGGACCCCGACTTCACCAACAGCAAGTGCAGCTTCTGGCACTTCCGCTTCGACGCCGACACCTCCATGAAGATCGAGGCGCTGACCACCTTCATGAAGGACCAGCCCGACGTCAAGAAGGTCTACCTGCTCAACCAGAACTACTCGCATGGCCACCAGGTGGCCAAGTACGCCAAGGAAAACCTGGCCCGCAAGCGCCCCGACGTGCAGATTGTGGGCGAGGACCTGCACCCCCTGGCCCAGGTGCGCGACTTTGCGCCCTACATCGCCAAGATCAAGGCCTCCGGGGCCGACACCGTCATCACCGGCAACTGGGGCTCTGACCTGGCGCTGCTGATCAAGGCCGCCAACGAGGGGGGCTACAACGGCAAGTTCTACACCTACTACACCGGCGTGACCGGCACGCCCACCGCGCTGGGCACGGGCGGCGAGGGTCGCGTGTTCCAGATCGCCTACAGCCACTACAACATGGGTGGCCAGGCGCAGAAGTGGGCCGAGGAGTTCCGCACCCGCTTCAAGGACGACTTCTACACCTACTCGGTGGTGCAGATCTACACCACGCTGGGTGCGGCCATGGCCAAGGCCAAGTCCACCGACCCGGTGAAGGTGGCCATGGCGCTGGAAGGCCTGAAGGTGGACAGCTTCAGCGGCGAGGTGGAAATGCGCAAGACCGACCACCAGCTGCAACAACCGCTGTACCTGAGCGTCTGGCAGAAGGCCGACAAGAAGTACGCTTACAGCCCCGAGAACACCGGCATGACGCTGGCGCCGGTCAAGGAGTTCCCGGCCTACGTGGCCAGCACGCCCACCAGCTGCCAGATGAAGCGCCCCTGATTCTTCGGCGCGTTCCACTGAACCCGACGGCGGGCTGACCTCGTCGGGTTTTCTTTTGTCCAAATTCCAGCCACGGGAGACCGACCGATGGAGTTTTTCATCATCTCCATGCTCAACGGCCTGAGCTATGGGTTGCTGCTGTTCATGCTCAGTTCGGGGCTCACCCTGATCTTCAGCATGATGGGCGTGCTGAACTTTGCCCATGCCAGCTTCTACATGGTGGGGGCCTACTTTGGCTACACGCTCAGCGGCGTGGTGGGCTTCTGGGGCGCGCTGGTGCTGGCCCCCATCCTGGCCGGTGGCGTGGGGGCGCTGTTCGAGCGCACCGTGCTGCGCAAGGTGCACCCCTTCGGCCATGTGCCGGAGTTGCTGGTCACGTTTGGCCTGTCTTACGTGATTCTGGAGCTGGTGCAGCTGATCTGGGGCCGTGTGGCGGTGGAGTTTGCACCACCCCCGCTGCTGCAGGGGCCGGTGTTCACGTTGGTGCAGCACTCGGTCAACGGGCTGGCGCTGGTGTGGGGCAAGGCCGCGCCCGAGCTGTGTGTGGCCGCCGACGCCGCGGTGCGTGTGGTGTGCACGCCGTTCCCGGCCACCCGGGCATTCATGATGCTGGTGGCGGTGCTGATGCTGGTGTCGTTGTGGCTGCTGCTCACCCGCACACGGGTGGGTCTGGTGATCCAGGCCGCGCTCACCCACCCCGAAATGGTGGAAGCGCTGGGGCACAACGTGCCGCGGGTGTTCATGCTGGTGTTCGGCGTCGGCGCAGCACTGGCCGGGCTGGGCGGCGTGATCGGTGGCAGCACCTACGTGACCGAACCGGCCATGGCGGCCACGGTGGGGTCGGTGATTTTTGTGGTGGTGGTGGTGGGCGGGCTGGGCTCTCTGTCGGGGGCGTTTCTGGCGTCCGTCCTCATCGGGGTGGTGCAGACCTTTGCAGTGGCGGTGGACCAGTCGCTGGTCACACTGGCCCAGCAACTGGGCATTGAGCTGAGCGAGGCCGTGCGCAACAACTCGGTGATCAAGCTCACGTTGTCGCAGGTGGCCCCCATCCTGCCGTACCTGTTCCTGGTGCTGATCCTGATTTTCCGGCCCAAGGGCCTGCTCGGCACCCGAGAGGAGTGATTGGTTCATGTCTCGCACGCATTACGAATTCAAACCCTACAACGTCGGTCGCTGGATCGTCTGGGGCGTGTTCGCACTCATCCTGCTGGTGGCCCCCAAGCTGTTTGGCAGCAGCCTGGCGGTCAGCATGCTGTCTCAGATGGGCGTGGCCATCGTGGCCTGCCTGTCGTACAACATGCTGCTGGGGCAGGGCGGCATGCTCAGCTTCGGCCACGCGGTGTATTCGGGCCTGGGGGCGTACATGACCCTCCACGCCCTCAACCTGGTGGCCCAGGGCAGCCTGCCCCTGCCGGTGAGCCTGCTGCCCCTGGTGGGCGGGCTGGCGGGCATGGCGTTTGCCGTGCTGTTCGGCTACGTGACCACCCGCAAGTCGGGCACGCCGTTTGCCATGATCACCCTGGGCTTGGCCGAGCTGGTGTTTGCCATGTCGCTGATGTTCTCGGAGTTCTTTGGCGGCGAGGCCGGGGTGTCCGGCAACCGCGTGGTGGGCCAGCCAGTGTGGGGCATCAGCTTCGGGCCGGGCATCCAGGTGTACTACCTCATTGCCGTCTACACCTTTGTGTGCACGGCGTTGATGTTTGCCTTCACCCGCACGCCGCTGGGGCGCATGCTCAACGCGGTGCGCGACAACCCGGAGCGGGTGGAGTTTGTGGGCTACAACACCCAGCGGGTGCGCTACCTGGCCTTCATCTTCGCGGGCTTTTTCGCGGGCATTGCCGGGGGCTTGAGCAGCATCCTGTTTGAAATCGTCACCGCCGAGGTGGTGGGGGCGGCGCGCTCCGGCGGCTACCTGCTGTTCACTTTCCTGGGCGGGGCCACGTTCTTCTTCGGGCCTGTCATTGGCGGGGTGCTGATGGTGCTGGCCGCGGTGATGCTGTCGGAGCTGACCAAGGCCTGGCTGCTGTACCTGGGGCTGGTGTTCCTGTTCATGGTGATGTACGCGCCCGGCGGTGTGGCCAGCCTGATCATGATGAACCTGCGGGTGGCCTCGTTCGGTTTCCTGCGGCGCATCTGGGCCAGTTACCTGGCGCTGGCGGGCACCGCCCTGGTGGTGCTGGCTGGCGCGGGGGCCATGATCGAAATGGTCTACCACCTGCAGCTGAACGCGGCGCTGGGCGACGAACTGAGTTACATGGGCGCCACGCTCAACGCCCGGGGCCTCAACAGCTGGTTTGGTGCGGGGTTTGTCATGCTGACCGGGCTGGTGCTGTTCGAGCTGACCCGCCGCCAGTTCCTGCACGACTGGGGTGAGGTGCAGGTGGACATCGAGAAAGAAATCAAGCGCCGGGAGATGCTATGAATTCGGTAGCTGCTCACGCTTTTTCTGAAAGCGCTACAGCCCAAAAAGGCTTAAAAAACATGGACGCCGCCCCTGTGGCCCTGGAGCTGCGCGACCTGCGCAAGAGCTTTGGCAAAACCGAAATCATCCGCGGGGTCAACCTCGCGGTGAAGGCGGGCGAGCGGGTGGCCATCATCGGCCCCAACGGCGCGGGCAAGTCCACGCTGTTCAACCTCATCAGCGGACGGTTTGCGCCCACCCGCGGCGACGTGCTGCTCAACGGCCACCGCATCAATGGCAAGAAGCCGTTCGAAATCAACCGCCTGGGTTTGAGCCGCAGCTTCCAGATCACCAACATCTTCCCCAAGCTCAGCGTGTTCGAGAACCTGCGCTGCGGCGTGTTGTGGAGCCTGGGCTACAAGTACGCGTTCTGGAAGTTCCTGGCCGACCTGGATGACGCCAACGACCGCGCCGAGGAATTGATGGACCAGATCCACCTGCACAAGAAGCGCGACGTGCTGGCCATGAACCTCACCTACGCCGAGCAGCGGGCGCTGGAGATCGGCATCACCATTGCCGGGGGGGCCAACGTCATCCTGCTGGACGAGCCCACCGCGGGCATGAGCCGCAGCGAGACCCAACGCTTCATCGAGCTGATCCGCGAGGTCACCGTGGGCAAGACCCTGCTGACCGTGGAGCACGACATGGGCGTGGTCTTCGGCCTGGCCGACAAGATTGCCGTGGTGGTGTATGGCGAGGTCATTGCCTTTGACACCCCCGAAGCCGTGCGCGCCAACCCCCGCGTGCAGGAAGCCTACCTGGGCTCGGTGCTGGCCGAGGCGCAGGCCGCCGGCCACTGAACCCCACCGACGGCCACCGACACGAGAACCACCATGTTGGACATCACCAACCTCCATGCCTACTACGGCAAAAGCCACGTGCTCCACGGCGTCAACATGCAAGTGGGGCAGGGCGAAATCGTGGCCCTGCTGGGCCGCAACGGCTCGGGCCGCTCCACCACCGCCAAGGCCATCATGGGCCTGGTGGACTGCGAGGGCAGCATCCTGTGGAAGGGGCAGAACATCCAGGGCAAAAAACCCTTTGAGGTGGCCCACCTGGGGCTGGGCTACGTGCCCGAAAACCGCGACATCTTCCCCAAGCTCACGGTGCGCCAGAACCTGCTGCTGGGCCAAAAACGCACCAAGGGGGGAAACGGCAAGGGCAGCCGCTGGTCGTTTGACGACATGTACGCCCTGTTCCCGCGCCTGAAGGAGCGTGAGCACACCGAGGCGGGCGTCATGTCCGGCGGCGAGCAGCAGATGCTGACGCTGTGCCGCACGCTGATGGGCGACCCCGACCTCATCATCATCGACGAGCCCACCGAGGGCCTGGCCCCCAAGATCGTGGAGCTGGTGGGCCAGTACCTGCAGACGCTCAAGGCCAAGGGCATTTCGGTGCTGCTGATCGAGCAGAAGCTGACCATTGCCATGGCCATTTCCGACCGGGTGCAGGTCATGGGGCACGGCAGCATCGTGTTCCAGGGCACGCCGGAGGAACTGAAGGCCGACACCTACACCCGCAAGGAGTGGCTGGAGGTGTGACGCCCGTGCGCCGCGGCCACCCGGGTTAAACGATTTGCTCCAGCTGCGCGCCCACTTCGGTGTGCAGTTGCAGCAGGTCGTGTTCGCTCAGGTCCAGCACGTGGGCGCAAGCGCGGCCCAGCTTGTGCCATTCGGCGGTTTGCGAGGCGCCGGTGGCCTGTTGCAGCAGGTGTTCGGCCAGTTGGCTCACGGCAATCAGCTGGCGGCTGGTGCGGTGGCTGGCCAGGTCGGGGCCGCTGAGGTAGCCCAGGTTGTGGTGGTAACGAACGGCCTCGCACAGGCTGTCGGGCAGCCACCAGTTCTGCGTCATGAGCCGGCCCACGATGGTGTGGTCGGTGGGCAGGTGCTTGCGCTCCACCTCGGTGAACGAGGCCTCGCGCTCCTGGTTGGCGGTTTTCAGGGTGTCCTGGTAGCGGGGAAAACGCCGCATCAGGATGATCACGCCGCAGTCCCTGAACAGGCCATAGGTGTAGGCCTCGTCGGCCTTGAGCTTGAGCGAGCCCAGGCGTTTGGTCAGCCAGCCGGAGAGGGCGGCGATCTTGGCCGAGGCGTCCCAAAAACGTTCAAAGTGCCCCGTGTCGGGGAAGGCCCGGCGCAGGCTGAAGGTGGCCACGGCCCGCGCGGTGGCGGCCAGGCCCAGCATCATCAGGGCGTCTTGCACGGTGGTGGCCCGCCGGTCCAGGCCAAAAAAAGGCGAGTTGACGGTTTTGATCAGCCCGGCGGCCAGGGCCACGTCGGCGCTGATCAGCGCTTCCAGGCGGCGGAAATCGGGCTCGTCGGCCCCCATTTCGGTTTGCACGGCGGCCAGGATGGCCGGGCGAGGCGGGATGTCAATGTCCTGGAGGTGGTTTTCCAGCGACTGTTCGATGGGGTAGGGGGCGGGACCGGAGACGTCAGCATTCATGGTTGTGGGCTTCCATCCACGCCAGAAGCTGGTCTTCAGGCATGGGGAGGGCGTGATGGTAGCCCTGTGTGGAATCCAGTCCCGCGTCTTCGCAGGCGGCCAGT
>DASUON010000133.1:0-3304 GCA_036276615.1 Burkholderiaceae bacterium | reverse complement strand
GCAGCTCCACAGCGTCATCCAGCCAACGCCGGCCTGGGCGGGCGGGCTGTTCGTCAAACGTGGCAGCGGTCATCCGGGAGTCCGATCAAGGGCAGAAAAGCAGGCAAAAAAACAAACAGGCAGGCCGACCCGCGTCGACCTGCCTGCATCAGAAGGGCCTGAGGACCAAAGGTTCCGGCGTTGCGGTCGAAACCTGCATGGTCAGGCCTGAATATTAATGGTGGCTGATATTCCGCATTGGCAAAGGGTTGATGCCAGCCTCCCGGGCGAGCTCAACGCAGGCCGGCAATGTAGTCGGCCACCGCTTTGATTTCGCGGTCGTTCATCTTGGCAGCCACCTGAGCCATTTGCAGGCTGTTGCCACGCACGCCGTCACGGAACGCGGTCAGCTGGGTCACTGTGTATTCGGCATGCTGGCCGCTCAGGCGGGGGTACTGGGCGGGAATGCCAGCGCCATTGGGGCTGTGGCAACCAGCGCAGGCGGCAATCTGACGGTCGGGAATGCCGCCACGGAAAATGCGTTCACCCAGGACCACCAGGTCTTTGTTGACCGCGGCACCCTGCACCGGTTTTTGGGCGGTCAGCCAGGCGGCCACGTTGCGGGCGTCGTCCTCGGACAATGCCGAGGCAAAACCCTTCATGACCGCGTTGTCACGCTTGCCGGACTTGAACTCGGTGAGTTGCTTGAACAGGTAGTCGGGGTGCTGGCCTGCCAGCTTGGGGTTGGCCGGGGTGGTGGAATTGCCATCGGCGGCATGGCAAGCCACGCAGACCTGCCCGAACAGTGCTGCCCCCTTGGCCGCATCGGGCTTGGCCGTCTGAGCCTGGGCTGCGAAAGAAACCGCTGCAAGGGCAACGGCACCGACGGAGGTAGCAAACAATTTCATGGCGTGGGCAGGATTGGGTCTATAAACCTGCCAATTTTACAATGGCGCTTTGCCCGCGCTTTGCCATGACCGAGCCAAACACCCCTGCCTTGACCCCGGTCACCCCCGACCCCAGCGCCCAAAAGGCCCTCGACACCCGCACCGCCACGGCGTGGATGCACACCGCGCGCTTCCTCACCACGGCCCCGCAGCTGCAGCACCTGCCTGCGCTGAACGTGCCCGAAATTGCCTTTGTGGGTCGGTCCAACGCGGGCAAATCCACCTGCATCAACACCCTCACCCAGCAAAAGCGGCTGGCGTTTGCCTCCAAAACCCCGGGGCGCACGCAAAGCATCAACCTGTTCTCGCTGGGCAAGCACAACCAGACCGACGCCGTGCTGGCCGACCTGCCGGGCTACGGCTACGCCGCCGTGCCCAAGGAGGCCAAGCTGCGCTGGCAGCGCGTCATGGCCAACTACCTGCGCACCCGCCCCAACCTCACCGGGGTGGTGATGCTGTGCGACCCGCGACTGGGCGTGACCGAGCTGGACGACATCCTGCTCGACGTCATCCGCGAACGGGTGTCCGACGGCCTCAAGCTGTTGGTGCTGCTCACCAAGTCCGACAAGCTCACCCGGGTGGAAGGCCAGAAGGTGCTGTCCATCACGCGACTGCAAGCGGGTGGCGGTGAAGTCAAACTGTTCTCGGCCTTGAACAAGAACGGCGTGGACGATGTGTCGCTGCTGCTGTGGCAATGGGCGCAATCCGCCCAGGCCAGTTTCCAGAGTGCCCCCGCCGACGACACGCCGCCCGACGAACCCGAGTCCCTCGACCCCGAAGACCCCGCCCCATGATCGAAACCCACCTCCGCGACCTGCCCCACGGCATCACCCTCAGTTGCCGTGAGACCGGTCCCCTCGGAGGTCGGGTGTTGATGTTTGTGCACGGCTTCCCGGAGGCCGCCTTTGTGTGGGACGGACTGATGCGGCACTTTGCCCAGCCCGAACACGGCGGCTTCCGCTGCGTGGCCCCCAACCTGCGGGGTTATGAGCGCTCCAGCCAACCCACCGGGGTGGAGGCCTACCGGGCCAAACACTTGATGCAGGACCTGGCCGCCTTGGCCGCGGTCGTCACCGCCAGCGATGTGGCCGAAGGTGCTCACCCCCCGCCGCCCCTGGCCGCCCTGATCGCCCACGACTGGGGCGGGGCCGTCGCCTGGGGTTTGGCCGCCACCCAACCGGCGCTGATGGAACGGCTGATCATCCTCAACGCGCCCCACCCCGCCACCTTCCAGCGGGAGCTGGCCCACACCCCCGCGCAGCAGGCGTCCAGCGCGTACATGAACTTCCTCACGCGGCCCGACGCCCCCGACCTGCTGGCCGCCGACGACTTTGCCCGCCTGTGGCCCTTTTTCGAGAACATGGGGGCCACCAGCGGCCCGCACGCCTGGCTCACCCCGGAGGTGCGAGACCAGTACCGGGACGTGTGGCGCTTGGGGCTGCACGGCCCCTGTGCGTATTACGCGGCGTCACCCCTGCGCCCGCCCACCGAGACCGACCCGGCGGCGGCGGGCGTTCAACTGCCCCCGGGCCTGTGCCACATTGCCGTGCCCACGCAGGTCATATGGGGGCTGGCCGACACCGCCCTGCCCCTGGCTTTGTTGGACGGGCTGGAAGACTGGGTGCCCCAGCTGCGCGTGGACCGGGTGCCCGGGGCCACACACTGGCTGGTGCACGAGCAACCGGACACGGTGGGTCGGCTGATGTCTGAATTCCTGAATTGATAGCTGCTTACGCTTATCAATAAAGCGCTAGAGCCCAATTTTTCTTAAAGAAAACACCCCCAACGGGTGGCGCTGAACGTTCAGCCGTACACCGACGGTTGGCCCGCAGGGCGCGTCTTGAAGCGCTTGTGCACCCAAAAGTACTGCTCGGGCTGGGTCAGCACCATGCGCTCCAGCTCGTGGTTCATGCGCTGCACATCGGCCTCCAGGTGGGTGCCGGGGTAGTCGGCCCAGGCGGGTGACACGTGCACGCGGTAGCCCTGCGGCGTCAGCTCGGCCCGCACCGCCACCACCCGGGCACGCCCCAAGGCGGCCAGCCGGGGCAGCGAGGTCAATGTGGCCGCGGGCACCCCAAAAAACGTGGCCCACACGGCGTCACCCAGGCCGTGGTCCATGTCGGGCAGCAGGTACAGCGGCTTGCCCGAGCGCAGGGCCGATGCCAACGGCTTGAGCCCCTGGTCCTTGGCGATCACCAAAGGATTTCCAAAGCGCTGGCGGCCCACCGACATCCAGCGGTCGATGAGCTTGTCGTTCTGCGGCGCGTACAGACCGCAGCAGGTGCGCGGCAGGTGCAGGGTCAGCGCCATCCAGGCGGCGTCCAGCCCCACAAAGTGCGGCCCGAACACCACCACGGGGGCGTCGCCCGACAACGCCT
>DASUON010000132.1:0-4625 GCA_036276615.1 Burkholderiaceae bacterium | reverse complement strand
GGCATCACTGGCCACAGCGGAAGCCGCCTGTCGGGCCGCGGCCGCCAACGGGGCGTGATCAGACAATGCGGCTTGATCCGCCAAGCTGTCGAGCTGGAGGCTCAGGGCCGACAAGTCCACCGGGATGGATGGATCACTCACCGCCTGGAGCATGTCACCCACATGCGATTGCAATGAGTCGCCGGGCATCGTGACCTGGGAGTCCAGCACCTCGTCATGGGGCAAGGCTTGCGGCTGCGCGGCCGTTTCTTCGGACGTGCTCGGCTGCTCGGGGGTCGGAGCAAGCGCAGCAGGTGCCGCGGCAACCCGCCCCATCACCGGGTTCAATTCACCCGAAACCGGGTCAAACACAAACAGCTTGCGCGCCAACGCCGGCTGGTAGTGCAGCATGTCAATGAGGAAACTGAGTGCACTCAGGTTGTTGGCCAGGCGGCTGAAGGTACCGGCTTGGCGGGCCTGCTCGGCATCGACCTCGTCGGCCAGCATGTCCTCGACCGTGGTGCGCATGTGCATCACCGCGGACACGGCATGGTCCAGGCCCAGCACCGACAGCACGCCCCGCATCTGGTGAAGCCGCTGGGGCACACGCATCAGGGGAGCCTTGTCGCCAGGCTCGCGCACGAACTGATCGAGTTCACGCTCAAGCTCGGTGAGGCTGACCTTGAGCTCGCCAACCACACTGCCCATGGTCTGGCGATCACTGACCTTGCGGTACAGGTCTTCCATCCACTGTTCCAGCGGTGGCGAGGACTGGCCTGCACAGGCCTGCTCGACCCGCTGCCCCATCTGGACCAAACGCGAGGGCAACTGGGGGTCATCCACCTCAAGGTCTTGCAACAAGGCTTCCAGGAACAACAGGGCCGTGGCCACTTCCATGCCCAACTCGGCCCCGGGGGTCCCACCCGACTGACGCACCTGGTCAATCGCGTGAACCAAGCCTTGTGCCAATCCTGCGGCATCAGGCAACACCTTGTGCAACGAGTCGGCCACCAAAGTGAACTGGTCACCAACCTGACGAAGCTTGTCGGTGTCCCCCCCGGCCAGCAGGGACCATCCCTCTTTGGCCGACAACACCCTGCGCCGGGCCTGCGCCAACAGCGCGGGGTCGAAGCGGCCCAGGGTCGAACTCTCGTAATCAATGGGGGGAAGTGCCGTGGAACCCAGCGCGGCGCGCACCAGATCGAGCACCGGCGTCTCAGCCTTCGGGGCGTCTTTGGCCCTCGCGACAAAAAACAGCAGGTCCTGGAGCAGGACATGAGACACCTCAAGCTTGCCCTGCGCCTGGGCGGAATACTGCAACAACACCCGGGAAGCAGCCCGTTTGACATACACATCTGCGGGCAACAAACCGTGCTGAATGGCTTCAAAATAGGCCGCAGCCACCACCCAGAACGTGGTCTGAGTCCGACCCGAAGCCCCTGCGGCCAAGCCCAATGCCGCGCTGCGCAGGTGCCCCGCCGCAATCGGGTGCAGGTTCTTGACCACATGCAGCACATAGCGGTCAAAACGCGCACGCACGTCCACACCGGGGGCCAACGGTTGGACCTGCCATTCGGCAGGCACCGTCAACGACAGCCCTCCCACCGGATTTCTCCACAAATCGGCCGGATGAATCCGCGCCGCAGCTGCCAGCTCCTGCACGTCCCGATATTGGGGGAACAACGCCACCGGGCTGATGGGCTTGCCATGCAGCACCGATTCGAGGTATTCCACCAGTGCAAAGCCTGCTCGCTCCAACTTGCCCACAGCAGCTTCTGTGCAAGTCAACGGCCGGTTCAGAAACCGCTGCACCGCGGTTTCCATGGCCCGCACCACGCTGGCTGGCGCATGAAAATCCACCATCTCCAAGGCCCCCACCACCTGATGCAGCTGGCTGCGGGCCAGACGCAAAGGGGTGGGGTCGATGGCCGACAGGTCAGAACCACGGGCATCGGCCACATCGGCCGCAAAGCGCTTCAGGGCCTTGTGGGCTCCATCCAGAGACTTGCGCAGTTCATCGAACACCCAGGCCAGGGGGCCGAGGTCGTTTTCGGCCCCATCGGTAGGGTGAGAAAGATTGCTGACGGTGAGCATGGATGGGTTCCGACTGGAGAGGGGCTGACCACAAAAGGAGAGGCAGGAATGATCGTCAGCTGATCTTGAATCGCGCCACGGACTGACGCAGTTCCTCGGCCATGCGTGACAGTTCTCGCACCTGTTGAGCCGTGGAGCGAGTGCCCTCTCCGGTTTGTTCGGTCACCGCAAAAATGTGCTGGATGTTGCCGGCCACTTCGTTGGCCGACTCGGCTTCCTGGGAGGCGGAATCCGAAATCTGCTCAATCAGCAAAGCCAGACGGCGCGACACGCTGTCGATCTCGGACAGTGCGGCACCGGCGTTGTCGGACAGTTTGGCCCCTTCCACCACACCCTGCGTGGAACGCTCCATGGCGGCCACGGCGTCCTGGGTGTCGGTCTGAATGGCTTTCACAAGTGCGGCAATCTGGCGCGTGGCGTCGGCAGAACGTTCGGCCAGTCGCTGCACTTCTTCCGCCACCACCGAGAAGCCGCGACCGGCTTCACCGGCAGACGCGGCCTGGATGGCGGCGTTGAGGGCCAGCACGTTGGTCTGTTCGGTAATGTCGGAAATCAGCTCGGTGATTTCACCAATCTCCTGGGACGACTCACCCAGCCGCTTGATCCGCTTGGAGGTGTCCTGGATCTGGTCCCGGATGGCGTTCATACCGCCGATGGCGTTCTGCACGGCCTGCAAGCCCGACTCGGCCGCCTGCAGCGATTGGCGGGCCACCTGGGCTGACTCTTGCGCCTGAGCGGACACCTGGTTGATGCGCTGCGCCATGTCCAGCACCGACTGACCGGTTTCGCGAATTTCACGCAGTTGCTCGGACGAAGCCGCCAGCAGCTCGGTGGACGTGTTTTCCACCATCGAGGTGGTCTGCGCCACGCGGGTGACCGTGTTCTGCACGTTGCCCACCAGGGAGCGGAGTTCTTCCACCGTGTAGTTCACCGAGTCGGCGATGGCACCGGTGATGTCTTCGGTCACCGTGGCTTCCTGGGTCAAGTCGCCTTCAGCCACCGTCTGCAACTCGTTCATCAACCGCAGAATGGCCGCCTGGTTGGCGTCGTTCACGCGCTTGGCTTCCTGCTCCAGCTCCACGGCGCTCAGGCGCTGTTGCTCTGCCAGCAACTGGCGCTGGCGGCTGTCTTGCAGCTGCACAAAGGCCAAACCACCAGCGGCCACCAACGCAAACAAGGCCGACATCAGCAGCAAGGCCAGCTGCACCCCACCGAGACCCGTGTGTGCGGACAGATCACCCTGCAACTTCTCAAAACCCAAACGCAAAGGCTCACTGTCGGCAATGATGGACGCTTGGGCCTCGCGAGCTGTCACCAAGCCTTGCAAGTTGCCCAAGATGGCGCCCGCCTCGGTGCGGGTGCTTTCATACAGTTTGATCAGGGATTCCAGGCGCTCCCGCACTTCAGGATCGTTCGCCGCGTTCAGCTTGAGCTCCGAACTGCCTTTGAGCAAACCGGTGGCGATTTCCCGGAAGGAGTTCAAGTCCTTGCCCAACAAAAACACGGCCTCGGGGCTCACACCCTCCATGGTCAGGAACTCGTTGGCCGACTTGCCGATGCGCTGGGTCAACATCACCAGTTGCCCTGCCGCGGAAATTTCAGCGGCGGGCGCGTTCTGTTGAAGCTTGAGAGAGGAAATGGTTTCGGCGATCTCCAGCAAGTCAGAGGACTGGCGGTTGATGGCCCGCAGGGCCTCGCCCACCTGGGTCAACACATCCTTTTGCTTCAGGACGATTTCCGCGGACTTTTTGGCCCGCTCAACCTGCGGCATCAGGGCCTTCAGGGTGTCCTGGTGCTCGGTATCCAAGGGCTTCAGATCGGGTGCGTGTTCGTGCTGGGAGACGCCCTGCGCGTGCTCAGCCGTGTCGCCAGACATCAGCGCCATGGCGTTGTCGAACAACACTTCCGAGCTGCTCTCGACTTCTTTGAACGCCCCAGGGCTGCCCACCAGCGCCTGCGACACGCTTTTGGCCAGCCGCTGGGACTGCATCAGGGCCTGACCGGTGGCCGCCACCTGCTGGCTGGCGCGATCGGCCTGACCCAAGGTCATCAGCGTCACCCCGCCCAGCACCACCAGACCGGCTGCCAACAAGGCCGCCAAGGTGCGCTGGTGCTGCGCCGCGGGACGATTGCCCAACAGCGGCAAGGCCACCATGGCCACCGCATCCTCTTCGGGGCCCATGCGGGTTTCGAGGATGTCCGTCTTGCGATCCAGATTGGGGGCCTGAGCAGGTGCGGCTTGCACAGAAGACTCCATGGACACGATGGAATCCTCCAGGGTATTCACATCGGGCTTGCTGCCCACCAAGCCTTTGACACGATTGATCCACGACATCTCTGTATTTCCTTGGATAGAGGGCCGTTCAGGCCAACACGCTCAAAAAATCCGGCCAATCGGCCAGCGCCTGGAGGTTGAGTTCCTGCCAGCGATCACCTTTGGCATCGGTCAGCACCTGCCCCAGAATGGGCGCAGTGCCTTCTGCTCGCGGTTCTGCGCCGGTGAACATGCCCACACCACGCAAACCCACCAGCCGATCCACCCACAACGCGGC
>DASUON010000131.1:0-2466 GCA_036276615.1 Burkholderiaceae bacterium | reverse complement strand
GGAGGAGCTGGGCATCGACATCTTCGTGCGCCAGGGGAAGCGGCTGACCGGTCTCACGCCCCCGGGGCACAGCTTGCTGCCCATCATCGAACGCCTGCTGGACGACGCCGACAACCTGCGCCGCGTGGGGGCGGACTTTTCCGCGTCCACCCAGGGTCGGCTGTCGGTGGCGGCCACCCATTCGCAGGCCCGCTATGCCTTGCCCCCGGCGGTGCGGGATTTTCGGCAGGCGTTTCCCGAGGTCAGCTTCCACCTGCACCAGGGCTCGCCCCGGCAGGTGGCCGACATGCTGATGTCGGGTGAAGCCGATCTGGGTGTGGCCACCGAGGCGCTGGCCGACGACCCGCGCCTGGTCACCCTGCCGTGCTACCGCTGGACGCACAGCGTGGTGGTGCCCTTGGGGCACCCGCTGGCGTTGCAGGACACCCCTTTGACCGTGCACGACCTGATGCCCCACCCGCTCATCACCTACGAGGTGGGCTACACCGGGCGTGCCCATATCGACGCCGGTTTTGCCCGCCACGGCCTCACGCCCCAGGTGGTGCTGACGGCCATGGATGCCGACGTCATCAAGACCTATGTGGAGCTGGGCATGGGGGTGGGCATTGTGGCGTCCATTGCCGTGGACGCCGAGCGCGACCGCCAGCTGTGCGCGCTGGACGCCGGGCACCTGTTCGAGGTCAACACCACCCGCCTGGCCATCAAGCGCGGGGCGTGGTTGCGGGGTTATGTGTTCCGCTTCATCGAGACCATTGCCCCGTCGCTCACGCGCGACGAGGTATTGAGGGCCTTGCAGCCCCTGGCCTGAAGGGGCTGCCCGCTTGAAGGGCTTGCCCGCCCGCCTCAGGCGGCCCGCTGCTGTTCTTGCGCCTGGCGTTGCAAGGTGTGGCGGTTTTCCGGGCGGGCCAGCCCCAGGTGTTCGCGCAGGGTGGTGCCGGTGTAGGCGGTGCGGAACAGGCCGCGGCGTTGCAGCTCGGGGATGACCAGGTCCACAAATTCGTCGAGGCTGGCGGGCAGCACCGGGGGCAGCACGTTGAAGCCGTCGGCTGCGCCGTTGTCAAACCACAGCTGCAGCTGGTCGGCAATCTGGGTGGGGGTGCCCACCAGCGTCCAATGGCCGCGGGCGGTGGCTACCCATTGGTACAGCTGGCGGATGCTGAAGCCATGCTTCTTGGCGATGTCGCTCATCATCTGCTGGCGGCTCACCCAGCCCTCGGTGCGGGGCAGCTCGGGCAGGGGGCCGTCCAGCGGGTGACCCGACAGGTCCACGCCGCCCGACAGGCGGGCCAGCAGGTCCAGGCCGTCTTCGGGGGCGATCAGGTCGTTCAGCTCTTGCAGCTTGGCGCGGGCTTCTTCCTCGGTGCGGCCCACGTAGACCGACACGCCGGGCATGATCTTCAGCTCGTCGGGCGAGCGGCCGTACTTGGCCAGCCGCCCTTTCAGGTTTTTGTAGAAGGCCTGGGCGTCTTCCAGGCTTTGCTGGGCGGTGAACACCACCTCGGCGGTGCGAGCGGCCAGCTCCAGCCCGGGTTCGGACTGACCGGCCTGCACCACCACCGGGTGGCCCTGGCGCGAGCGAGAGACGTTGAGCGCCCCGGCCACCGCAAAGTGTTTGCCCTGGTGGCGCGGGGGGTGCACCTTGGCGGGGTCGAAATAGCGCCCGCTGGCGGTGTCGCGCACAAAGGCGTCGTCTTCCCAGCTGTCCCACAAGGCGGTCACGGTGTCCACAAACTCGTTGGCGCGTTCGTATCGGTCGGTGGCGGCCAGTTGCTGCTCAAAGCCGTAGTTCTTGGCGGTTTCGTCCCCGATGGTGGTGACCACGTTCCAGCCCGCACGCCCGTCGCTCAGCGCGTCCAGCGAGGCGAACTTGCGCGCCAGGTTGTAGGGCTCTTCGTAGGTGGTGGAGGCCGTGGCAATGAAGCCGATGTGCCGGGTCACCGTGGACAGCGCCGAAAACAGCGTGACCGGCTCGAAGTCCACCGCCTTGGCGCTGGAGCCCGAACCGATGACGCCGCTGAAGTTCACGCCCAGGCCGTCGGCCAGGAAGAAGGCGTCGAACAACCCCCGCTCGGCGGTCTGGGCCAGGCGTTTGTAGTGCTCGAAGTTCAGCGGCCCGAAGGCGTTGGACCCGGGGTGCCGCCACGCGGCAATGTGTTGGCCTGCGCCGGGCAGAAACGCCCCCAGGCGAAGTTGTCGGCTCATGGGAAAACTCCTCAGCGGTGTGGAACAGGCGTCCCACTCTAGGCAGGGGCCGAGGGTGCGTGAACGATGCCTTTTGCATATGCATCTGCGGAAAATGCTGGGGGCTCTATATGCACGTGGGTTGTAAGTTTCCAATTTTTTATTGGTTGGCGTTGGGGGCGTGTGGTCCTACAGTCCACCGCATACACACCCATGCTTTGGAGCGATTTCCCATGACCCGCTACTTCGACGACAACTCGCTGTCCATTGGCCGCACCCCGCTGG
>DASUON010000130.1:0-2892 GCA_036276615.1 Burkholderiaceae bacterium | reverse complement strand
CGTGGCTGCGGCCCCAGTCGCTGCCGACCAGGTGATGCCCGAGGTGAGCGTGGCCGTGGTGCCGTTGGAGTAAGTGCCCACCACCGCAAAGGTCTGGGTGCCACCGGGCACCAGGGTCACCGTGGCCGGGGACACGGCCATGGACGTCAGTGTCACCGTGGGTGGAGTGGGGGTCGGTGTGGGGGTGGGGGTGGTGTCCTTGTCCCGTCCACCGCCGCAGGCCACCAGGCCCAGCGACAGCATCGACGTCAGCAGGGCGCGGCGCGAAGCACTCAAAGTCATGTTGTTCCCTCGAATCGAGATGATGGCGGCTTGAGTGTAGGCTTGGAACTGTCAGCCCAAACGCACAACAAAGCGGGTTTGCACCCCCTATTCCATGGCAACTCCTTCCGCGTATTCCCCCGGTCCCGGTGCCCCCTCCGCCGCCGAGGCCTTGCCCCCTCCCCCACCCCCACACAGTCCCCGCCTGCGCGACACCGTGCGCCATGTGTGGGCGCTGGCCGCGCCCTACTTTTCGTCGGACGACCGCTGGCGGGCCCGGGGCCTGCTGGCCGCCATCGTGGCGCTCAACCTGGCCGCGGTGTACATGCTGGTGCAGTTGAACGACTGGAACCGCCTGTTCTACGACGCCTTGCAAAACAAGGACCAGCCCGCCTTCTGGCGAGAACTCGGGCGCTTTGGCTGGCTGGCGGCGGGTTACATCGTCATTGCCGTCTACAAGTTCTACTTGACCCAGCTGCTGGAACTGCGCTGGCGCAACTGGATGACGCAACACCTGCTGGACCGCTGGCTGGCCCACGGGGCCTTCCACCGCATGGAACTGCTGCGTTTTGCCCACGGTGAGCAACGCCCCGCCGACAACCCCGACCAGCGCATTGCCGAAGACCTCAACCTGTTCACCGGGCACACCATGGCGCTGAGCATGGGCCTGCTCAACGCCGGGGTCACCCTGGTGAGTTTTGTGGGCATCCTGTGGGGGCTGTCGGGGGCGTTTTCGTTCGACTGGGGTGGCCAGACCGTCACCATCCCGGGCTTCATGGTGTGGATGGCCTTGCTGTACTGCCTGGCGGGCAGCGTCATCAGCCACTGGGTGGGACGCCCGCTGTCGGGCCTGAACTTCGAGCAGCAACGCCGGGAAGCCAACTTCCGCCACCACCTGCTGCGGGTGCGGGAGTACAGCGAGTCCATCGCGCTGGACCGCGGCGAAACCGTGGAACGCCAGCACCTGGGCCAACGTTTTGCCCGCGTGCTGGACAACGCCACCGCCCTCATCCACGCCCAAAAGCGCCTGACCTGGTTCACCAGCGGCTTTGGGCAGGCCGCCGTGGTCTTTCCCTTCATCGTGGCGGCACCGCGGTTCTTCAGCGGGGCCATTCAGCTGGGCGAGCTGATGCAGATCGCCTCGGCGTTTGGCCGGGTGCAGGACAGCCTGTCGTGGTTCGTGGACAACTACAGCACCCTGGCCACCTGGAAGGCCACCAGCGACCGGCTGGCGCAATTTCAACAGCAATTGTTGGACCCAGCGCTTTCAGAACAAGCGCAAGACGCTATCGTTTTCGAAAAACCCACCACCCCAGACACCTGGCAGGTCCACGACCTGACGCTGAGGCTGCCCGGGGGGCAAACGCTGGGCACGCCCCGCCAATGGACGCTGCACGCGGGCGACCGGGTGTGGGTGCAAGGCCCGTCGGGCAGCGGCAAGTCCACCTTCTTCCGGGCGCTGGGCGGCATCTGGCCCTGGGGCCATGGGCAGGTGACCCTGCCCGCCGACCACCCGCAACGCACCCTGTTCCTGCCCCAGCGCCCCTACCTGCCCCACGGTCCGCTGCGCGATGCGTTGGCCTACCCCGCCCCCGCCGACACCTACAGCGATGCGCAATTGCGCCAAGCGCTGACCGACGCCCTGCTGCCCCACTGGGCCGACCGGCTGGACGAGGAAGCCGCCTGGGTGCAAACCCTGTCGGGCGGCGAGCAACAGCGCCTGGCGGTGGCGCGGGCCTTGCTCAAGCGCCCGCGCTGGCTGTTTGTGGACGAGGCCACCAGCGCACTGGACACCGACGCCGAGCGCACGGTGTACGAACGGCTGGACGCCATGGTGCGCGCCGAAAACGGGGCGCTGGTGTCCATTGCGCACCGCGAAGGGGTAGCGGGGTTTCACCGCCAGACCTTGGGGGTGACGGCGGGGCGGGGCTGAGTTCTCGCCCTTTTCTCGCCCTTCAGGGGCGGTTGCGGTCCTCGTGGCTTGCGGGGAACGTCCTCGCGGCGGGGTGGGGCGGGTGGGCTGTGGGGTGGGTGCCTCGCCGGGGGTCCGCTTTGCGGACTGCGCTGCGGTGCTCGACCGTGGGGCGGCGTCGCGGAACTCACTGCGTTTTGCCCTTGGCAAATCTCCGTTCAAACAGCCGCGACAAGTCAGAAGTTGAAGGTGCGCTATCGCGCACCCGCCCCACGGTCTGTGCGCCTCGCCCCCGGCGAAGGCACCCACCCCACAGCCCACCCGCCCCACCCCGCTGAGGTGCTGTTGGTTCACCACGGGTGCGGGGGGCGGGCCTTAGGCACGCCACTACGCTTTTGATAGCTGCTTGCGCTTTATTTAAAAGCGCTAGAGGCATTTTTTGCTTGAGATGTCCCACGCAACCCACGGGTGGCCCCAGGGGGCGGGAGCGCGGGGCCCGGCGGTGGGGCTTGGGGGCGCACATGCGCAGCCGAGAAGCGCAGCCATGGGGCCGCAGCGGGCGCAGCCCGCTTCCACCTCTGACTGGCGGCGGCTGTTTGAGCGGAGTTTTGCCACCGGCAAAACGCAGCGAGTTCCGCCGCACCGGCCCCATGGCGAGCATCGCAGGGCACCCCGCCCGCAAGCGGGCGGGGCCAGCATCAAAGCCCCCAAGCCCCACC
>DASUON010000129.1:0-3278 GCA_036276615.1 Burkholderiaceae bacterium | reverse complement strand
TACCAGAACGACAACATGCACGAGGCCGTGGGCAAGACGGTGACGGACAAGGGCTTCAAGAAAGCCGCCATCCTCGCCCCCAACTACCCCGCGGGCAAGGATGCGCTGGCCGGGTTCAAGCGCTACTTCAAGGGCGAGGTGGTGCTGGAGACCTACACCGCCCTCAACCAGCTGGACTACGGGGCCGAGCTGTCCAAGATCCGCGCCTCGGGGGCCGATGCCGTCTACATCTTCCTGCCCGGGGGGCTGGGCATCAACTTCATCAAGCAGTTTGTGGGCACCGGTCTGTCGAAGGACATGACGCTGTTCGGCCCCGGCTTCTCGGGCGATGAAGACGTCATCAAGGCCGTGGGCGAACCCATGCTGGGCATGTTCAACACCTCGCAGTGGGCGCACGACATGAACAACCCGGCCAACCTGAAGTTCGTGACCGCCTTCCAGAAGGAATACCACCGCCTGCCCACCCTGTACGCGGCCCAGGCCTACGACGCCGCCCGCCTGATGGACGCCGCCGTGCGCGACGTCAAGGGCAACCTGGCCGACAAGGCTGCGGTGCGCAAGGCGCTGGCGGCGGCCCGCTTCGACTCGGTGCGCGGGGCCTTCAAGTTCAACACCAACCAGTTCCCCATCCAGGACTACCACCTGCGCGTCATCACCCGCGACACCCAGGGCCGCATCACCAACCGCATGCTGGGCAAGGTGTTCGAAAAACACGGCGACGCCTACGTGGGCGACTGCAAGATGCCCGCCGACCTTTGATTCACCGCGCTGACTCCCTCTGACATGGTGCTGCTGCTGGAGCAGGCGCTCAACGGCCTGCAATTCGGGTTGATGCTGTTCCTGCTGGCCGCCGGGCTGACGCTGGTGTTCGGCATCATGGACATGATCAACCTCGCCCACGGCTCGCTCTACATGGTGGGCGCCTACCTGGTGGCCGCCGTGGCCGGGGCCAGTGGCTCGTTTGTGCTGGCGCTGGCCGCGGGCGTGGCGGGCACGGCCGTGCTGGCCGTGGTGCTGGAGGCGCTGGTGCTGCGCCACCTGTACCGGCGCGACCACCTCTCGCAGGTGCTGGGCACCTTTGCCCTGCTGCTCATGGCCAACGAAGGTGTGCGCATGGTGTGGGGCTCGCAACCCGTGCCGCTGAGCCCGCCCGAGGCCCTGGCCGGGCCGGTGGAGTTGATGCCCGGCTTCTTCTACCCGGCCTACCGGCTGCTCATCATTGCCGTGGGGCTGGCCGTGGCGCTGGGGCTGTACCTGCTGGTCACCCGCACCCGGCTGGGCATGCAGGTGCGGGCCGGGGCGTCCAACCGCGACATGGCGCTGGCCATGGGCGTCAACGTGTCCCGGCTGTTCACCGGCGTGTTCGCGCTGGGCGCGGCCCTGTGTGCCGTGGCCGGGGGCCTGCTGGGGCCGCTGCTGGCGGTGCAGGTGGGCATGGGCGAGAACATCCTCATCCTGGCGTTTGTGGTCATCGTCATCGGCGGCATCGGCTCCATCCGCGGGGCGCTGCTGGCTTCGCTGATGGTGGGGCTGGTGGACACCCTGGGCCGCGTGGCCATGCCCTGGCTGTTCGGGCTGGCGTTGGGCCCCGAGGCCGCCGACCAGGCCGGCCCCGCGGTGGCCAGCATCCTCATTTACGTGCTCATGGCAGCGGTGCTGGTGTTCAAGCCGCGTGGGCTGTTTCCTGCGCAGGGTTGACATGGTGGCTATCATTGATAGCTACCCACTCGGAGGCACACATGGACACTGCACGCATCTTTCAGTCGGGCCGCAGCCAGGCGGTTCGATTGCCCAAGGCCTACCGCCTGGAAGGGGTGGAGGTGGGGGTGCGCCATTTCGGCAATGGCGTGCTGCTGCTTCCGCTGGACGACCCCTGGAAAACACTGGAAGCCGGCCTGGCCGCCTTTGAGCCCGGCTTTGTGCTGACCCGCGAACAGCCCGAAACCCAAACCCGGGCCGACATCGCACCATGATCCTGCTGGACACCAACATCTGCATCCACATCATCAATGCGCGGCCCCCTGCGGTGCTGGCCCGGTTCTCGGCCTACCGACTGGGGGACATTGGCATCAGCAGCGTGGTGGCGTCCGAACTCACCTACGGGGTGGTCAAGAGCGGATCGGTGCGCAACCGGCAGGCGTTGGAGATGTTTCTGGCCCCGCTGGAAATCGTGCCGTTTGATGCCGCAGCCATCTGGGCCTATGGGGAGGTGCGCGCCGAGCTGGAGCGCCGTGGCACCCCCATCGGGGCCATGGACACCTTGATTGCGGCCCATGCCCTGAGCCTCAAGGCGGTGCTGGTCACCAACAACACGCGCGAATTTGCACGGGTTCCGGGCTTGTTGCTGGACAACTGGGTGGCTGAGGAGTTTTGATGGCACGCAGCCCGCTGGACCACCCCTTGCACCCCCGCTGGGCGGGTGTTTTGCTCCTGTTTTTGTTGCTGCTTCCGCTTGTTCTGAAAGCGCTGGAGCAGGATTTTTATGTGGGTGTGGCCAGCCGCATCCTCATTTTTGCGCTGGCCGCCAGCAGCCTCAACCTGGTGCTGGGGTTTGGCGGCATGGTCAGTTTTGGCCATGCGGCGTTTGTGGGGCTGGGCGGCTACACCGTGGGCGTGCTCATGCAGCACGGGCTGGCCTCGGCCTGGCTGGCATGGCCGCTGGCGGCGCTGGTGGGTGGGCTGGCGGCGGTGCTGATCGGGGCCATCTGCCTGCGCACCCAGGGGGTGTACTTCATCATGATCACCCTGGCCTTTGCTCAGATGCTGTACTACCTGGCGGTGTCGCTCAAGGTGTACGGCGGTGACGACGGCCTGATGCTCGCCGCCCGCAACACCTTGGGGCTGGTGGACCTGGCGGGCGACAACGCCTTTTATTACACCGTGCTGGCGCTGGGGGCCGCCGTGTTCGTGGGCCTTTACCGCCTGCTCAACGCGCCGTTCGGCCACGCCCTGCAGGCCGTGCGCGACAACGACACCCGCATGGCCGCGCTGGGCCACCCGGTGCGGCGCATCCGCCTCACCGCGTTTGCGCTGGGCGGCGCGCTGGCTGGGCTGGCCGGGGCGCTGCTGGCCAACCAGGCTGGGTTTGTCAGCCCGGCGGGCATGGCCTGGAGCCAGTCGGGCATGCTGATGGTCATGGTCATCCTGGGTGGGGTGGGGCGCCTGTACGGCGGGCTGGTGGGGGCCACGGTGTTCCTGGTGGCCGAAGAACTGCTGGCCACCCACACCATCCACTGGCAATTGGGCTTGGGCCTGGTGCTGCTGGCCGTGGTGCTGCG
>DASUON010000128.1:0-9160 GCA_036276615.1 Burkholderiaceae bacterium | reverse complement strand
CACCCCGCTGGACGACAGCCAGCGGCTGCAGGCCCTGGTGTACACGGCACCGCGTGCCACCAACGGTTTTGCCATGCTCACGCTGGACGGCAACACCCTTTCCGAAGCGTTTTTCGACATGGGCAACACCACGCCGGTCTGGACTTGCTGATGGGGGGGCAACGCATGGAAAGGCCCCTCGCGCAAGCAGCATGGCCTGGATATTGCTATCCTGGGTCTTGTCTCAACGAAGGTGCTGATTCATGCGTTTGCAAAAGTTTGACGAAATGCACGCCTCGCCCGAGCAGGTGCGCGCGCACTACACCCAATACGCGCGCTGGCTGGCCGAGCAACCCGATGATGTGATGCGGGCCCGCCGCGAAGAGGCGGAGATGATCTTCCGCCGCGTGGGCATCACGTTTGCCGTGTACGGGGCCAAGGACGAAGACGGTGCAGGCACCGAGCGGCTCATTCCCTTCGACCTGATCCCCCGCATCATCCCCGCCCACGAGTGGAAAAGCATGGAGGCCGGTCTGGTGCAGCGCGTGACGGCGCTCAACCGCTTCATCCACGACGTGTACCACGGGCAGGAAATCATCAAGGCCGGCATCGTCCCGGCGGACCAGATCTTCCAGAACGCCCAGTTCCGCCCCGAGATGATGGGCGTGGACGTGCCCGGTGGGGTGTACAGCATCATCAGCGGCATCGACATCGTGCGGGCCCCCGATGCCCAGGGCAACGGCGAGTACTACGTGCTGGAAGACAACCTGCGCGTGCCCAGCGGCGTGAGCTACATGCTGGAAGACCGCAAGATGATGATGCGGCTCTTCCCCGACCTGTTCGCGCAGAACCGCGTGGCCCCGGTGGCCCATTACCCCGACCTGCTGCTGGAAACCCTGCGCGCCGTCAGCCCCGCCCACGCCAACCAGCCCACCGTGGTGGTGCTGACGCCGGGCATGTACAACAGCGCCTACTTCGAACACGCCTTTTTGGCGCAGCAAATGGGCGTGGAGCTGGTGGAAGGGCAAGACCTGTTCGTGAAGGACAACTTCGTCTACATGCGCACCACCCATGGCCCCAAGCGCGTGGACGTGATCTACCGCCGCGTGGACGACGACTTCCTGGACCCGCTGGCCTTCCGCCCCACCTCCACGCTGGGCTGCGCGGGCCTGCTGGACGTGTACCGCAGCGGCAACGTCACGCTGTGCAACGCCATTGGCACCGGGGTGGCGGACGACAAGTCCATCTACCCCTACGTGCCCAAGATGATCGAGTTCTACCTGGGCGAAAAGCCCATCCTGAACAACGTGCCCACCTACATGGGCCGCAACCCCGACGAGCTGAAGTACATCCTCGCCAACCTGAAAGACCTGGTGGTGAAGGAGGTGCACGGCGCGGGCGGCTACGGCATGCTGGTGGGGCCTGCGTCCACCCAAGCGGAAATCGAAGACTTCCGCCAGGCCGTGCTGGCCAACCCCAGCGGCTACATTGCCCAGCCCACGCTCAGCCTGTCCACCTGCCCCACGTATGTGGAAAAGGGCATTGCGCCGCGCCACATCGACCTGCGCCCCTTTGTGCTCAGCGGCAAGACGGTGCAGATGGTGCCCGGCGGCCTGACCCGTGTGGCGCTGAAGGAGGGCTCGCTGGTGGTCAACTCGTCGCAGGGGGGCGGCACCAAAGACACCTGGATCCTGGAAGCCTGATGCTTCGTTATTTATAGCAACAAATACAGACACAGAAAGCGCAAGATGCTCTCCAGAACCGCAGACCACCTTTTCTGGATGTCCCGTTACACCGAACGGGCCGAAAACACCGCCCGCATGCTGGACGTCAACTACCAGACCAGCCTGCTGCCGCAGTCCGCCGCGGTGGCCCAGGCGGGTTGGGAAGGCTTGCTGTCCATCAGCGAGCTGATGCCTGCCTACAAGGCCAAGTACGACGAGGTGACGCCACGCAACGTGATGGAATTCATGGTGCGTGACGAAACCAACCCCTCCAGCATCGTCAGCTGCCTGTACGCCGCCCGCGAAAACGCCCGGGCGGTGCGCGGCACCCTCACCACCGAGATGTGGGAAACCCAGAACGCCACCTGGCTCAAGCTGGCCAGCCACCTCAAGTCGCGCGATTACGAGCCCGACCCGGGCACGTTTTTCGAGTGGGTCAAACACCGCTCGCACCTGTCGCGGGGGGTGGCCATTGGCACCATGTTGGTGGACGAGGCGTTTCACTTCTACCGCATGGGCACCTTCCTGGAGCGGGCCGACAACACCGCCCGCCTGCTGGACGTGAAGTTCCACGCCGTGGAGAGCGACTTCTACGGCGCGGCCAGCGAAATTGACCAGGAGTACGACTTCTACCACTGGAGCGCCATCCTGCGCAGCGTGAGCGCGTTCGAGATCTACCGCAAGGTGTACCGTGACGTGATCAAGCCCGAACAGGTGGCCGAGTTGCTGATCCTGCGCTCCGACATGCCCCGCAGCCTGCACGCCAGCATGAACGAGCTGGTCAACAACCTGGCCGTGGTGGCCAACGACCATTCGGCGGAAACCGAGCGCCTGGCGGGCAAGCTGCGGGCCGATTTGCAGTTTGGCCGCATCGACGAAATCCTGGCCACGGGGCTGCACGCCTTTCTCACGCAGTTCCTGGACCGCGTCAACAACCTGGGCTGGCGCATCAGCCAGGACTTTTTGGTACCTTCGGTGCAGTGAACCTGCACATCCAACACACCACGCGCTACACCTACACCGAGCCGCTGCGCCACGCGGTGCAATCCTTGCACCTGTGGCCCGTGTCCGGCCCGCACCAGACGGTGCGTTCCTGGTCCCTGCGTTCCCCCGCCGCGCTGCACGCCCGCACCGATGCGCTGGGCAACCGCGTGCACCACGGCAGCCTCACCCCGTCCCCCCGCCAGCCGCCGGTGCGCGAGGTGACGGTGGTGGCCTCGGGCACGGTGCAAACCCACGCAGCCGCCCCCACGCTGGACGCCGCCGTGTGGACCGAACCCAGCGGCCCGCACCCGGCGGTGTTCCTGCGCTCCACCCCCGTGGCCGAACCGCATGCCCGCATGGCCCGCTGGGCGCTGGAGGCGCTGGGGATGGACGCCGCTGCGACAGCCGCCCCGCAGCCCACCCCTGCGCTGGCTTTGGCGCTGGCCGAGGCCGTGGGCCGCAAGGTGGCCTACCGACCGGGGCGCACCGACGTGGAAACCTCGGCCCTGGAAGCCTTTGACTGGGAGCTGGGCGTGTGCCAGGACCAGGCCCATGTGATGGTGGCGGTGTGCCGCAGCCTGGCCTGGCCGGCCCGGTACGTCAGCGGCTACTTCCACGCCGCCGACGAGCCCGATCTGGCCAGCCACGCTTGGGTGGACGTGTGCGTCAACCCCGACACCCGCGCCTGGCTCAGCCTGGACGTGACCCACGCCTGCCCCACCGACCCACGCCATGTGCGCCTGGCCGTGGGCACCGACTACAGCACCTGTGCCCCGGTGCGCGGCCTGCGCCAAGGCGGCGGGCACGAAACCATGGCGGTGGAAGTGCGCATCAGCGCCGAGCCCTGAGGCGGGGTGAGCTGGCGTGTTGCTGCGCTCAATCGGGCGCGGTCACCACGCGGTTGCGCCCGAGGTTCTTGGCGGTGTAGAGGGCCTGGTCGGCCCGCTCAATGGCATGGTCGATTCCCCCGCCGTGGGGGCCTTGGGGTTGCCAGGTGGCCACGCCCACGCTCAGGGTCAGTCGGCCCACATGGGCAAAGGGGTGCTGTTCCACCGCTTGGCGAATGCGTTCGCCCAGCTCGGTGGCCCGGGAGCCGGCAATGCCGGGCGCCACCAGCAGGAATTCTTCGCCCCCCCAGCGGCCCAGGGTGTCCGCCTCGCGGATCTGGGTGGCCATGAGCCGGGCCATTTCCACCAGCACCGCGTCACCCACGCGGTGGCCGTGGCAGTCGTTGATGGCCTTGAAATGGTCCACGTCCATCATGAAGACCGAGGTGGCCAGCCCCCGGCCCGCTTCGGCGCCCGGCTGGGCCAGCAGTTCGTCCAGACCGCGCCGGTTCAGCACGCCGGTGAGCGCGTCGCACTGGGCTTCGCGCGTCAAGGCCCGCGCCTGTGCCTGCATGGTGCGCATCTGGTGCTTGATGTGGATGATGGCAATCAGCAGGGCGGCATACATCACCTGCGAGATGAGGGTGTTCCACAGCAGCGGCACCAGGTAGCTGGGGGCTTGCAGGGTGTCGGCAAACCACACCGTGCGCAATGAAAAGCTCACCAGCTCGTAACCCACCACCAGCCCGGTCAGGATGACCGCGGCACGGTTGTTGAGGAACAGGTAGGACAGCCCGTAGGCCAGTGGGTACCACTGGAGGATGGTGTTGAGTTGGTACATGTCCAGCGGCGACAAGTACCACAGGATCATGTGCACCTCGAACACCATGAGCGCGTTGACGGCGACCACCGTCGACAGCCGGACCCAGGGGATGTGTTGCGGATGGGCCGTGGCCACCCACGCCCCCACGCCCAGCACGAGGGTCAGCAGCGGGTAGGCCACCCGGTCCCACGAGGCGATGACGCCGGTGGTGGAGTCCAGCAGCCACACCGCCAGGATGGCCACCACCGCCAGGTACTGCATGTAGCGGTAGCCCGTGCCGTCCAGCGATGCAAAGTCCACCAGTCGGTCGATCACCGACGGGGCTTGGCGGGGGGTGTGGGGCCGGGGGCGGGGGGCGAGCATGGGCTGGTGGAAGAGGCAGCGGAGGCAGCAGCAGGTCAGGCGTCGGAGGTGCGGCGGCGCTCGATCTGCGTGGCCTGGTAGTACTCGGCTTTGGCCTTGTACATGGCCTGGTCGGCGGCCTGCACGGCAGCGTCCAGCGACGCTCCGGCGGTGCAGGTGGCCTGTCCGATGGACAGGCTGAGTTCGTTGCCGGGGTAGAACTGGTTGTTCAGTTCCAGCACCGACTGGATGCGCTGTTGCACCGCCGCGGCCCCGCGCTCGTCGGTGGCGGGCAGCAGCACGGCGAATTCATCCCCCCCGATGCGGGCGGCGCAGGCGGGCAGGTCGGTGGCCTTGGCCAGCACCTCGCCCGCACGGCGCAGCAGGGCATCGCCCGCGGCGTGGCCCTGTTCGTCGTTGATGCGTTTGAGGCCATTGAGGTCGATGGCCAGCACACTCACCGGCCACGGCCCCTTGCGCGAGAGGCGGTTGAGTTCCTCGGCAAAAAACGAGCGGTTGCGCAGCTGGGTGAGCACGTCGTGCTTGCCCAGGTACTCCAGGTAGGCCTCGGCCTTCTTGCGGGCCGAAATGTCCACCAGCGACACCAGCACCATGTCCCACCGGGCCTCGTGGCCAGGCATCACGGCAAACTGCATGTGGATGTGCATTTTGTCGCCGTTGAGGGAGTGGTTCACCACCTCCCGCTGCTGGAAGGTCTTGCCATGCCACAGGTCGAGGAGCTGCTCGCGGAACGAGTCCTCCATGTCGCCGCGGAAGATGCGGCTGGTCTGGCTCAGCAGGTGGTCCTTGGAGTCGGCCCCGAACAGCTGCAGGGTGTGCTGGTTGACGTCGAGCACGCGGATTTCGGCCATGCAGCGGTTGATGAACTCGGGGTGCACCTGCACAAAGGTGGCAAAGTCGTCGATGCCGCGCTGGCGCAGGTCGTCCAGCAGTTGGCGGATGGCGCTGAAGTCCTCCACCCACAGCGACACCGGCGACAGCTCGAACAGGTTGCGGGCATAGGCTTCGCGCTGCATCAGTTGCTGGTGGGCCTGCTGTTCGCGGGTCACGTCCTGCAGCGACAGCAGCACCCGGTCCCAGGTGTCCTCGTGGCCTTGCAGGATGCGGGCGCGCAGCCGCACCTCCAGTCGCTGGCCGCCCAGGGTGTGGTTGTAGGTCTGGTTGCTGAAGGTGAGGTGGCCTTGCCACAGCTGCACCAACTGCCGCACGGTGTGGGCGTGCATGTCGTCGCGGAACACCTCGCCCATGCGCGATTGCAGCTCGTGCAGGCTGCTGGCCTGGAACAGGTCCAGCGTGTGTTGGTTGACGCGCAGCACCTTGAACTGGTGGGTGCACTGGGCCACGCGGGTCGGGTCCTGGGCCAGGAAGGCGTCGAGGTCGGTCACGCCCTCGGCCCGCCAGCGGTCAAACAACTGCTTGAGCCCGCTGAAATCCTCCAGCCACAGCGACACCGGGGCC
Organism: Burkholderiaceae bacterium; assembly: GCA_036276615.1. Taxonomy (GTDB): domain Bacteria; phylum Pseudomonadota; class Gammaproteobacteria; order Burkholderiales; family Burkholderiaceae_C; genus UBA2334. The sequence continues at coordinate 3,002 of DASUON010000128.1, read as the reverse complement.
AGTTCAAACATCTGCTCGAAATCGGATGTGTGTGGCGTCGTGGCGGGGGGCGTCTGCGGGGCTTGGGGCATGGCGAACGGTGAAAGCAACTTTGATACCTTGGGTCAGTGTGCCTCAAAACCTCAGCGCAGTGCAGGGCGGGCCAGCGTGGGGGCCACGGCTTCGCCGCGGCGCTGCTGCGCAATGGCCTGGCCCAGCTCGATGACCGCCATGGCGTAGTAGCTGCTCCAGTTGTAGCGGGTCACGGTGTAGAAGTTGTCGCTGCCCACCACGTAGCTGGGGGGCTGGCCGCCTAGGGCCGGGTCGCCGTTGAACAGCTCGATGAGGGCCCAGGGGCTGGCGGGCGCACCCTCAGGGGCGGCGGGCTCCACGCCCAGCGCTCGCAGGCGCTCCAGGCTGAAGCTGGGCAGGATGTCGGCGGCCAGCAGGGTGTCGAGCTGTTCGGGCGTGCTGCGCACGGTGGCGGCCACGTGGGTGGGCAGGCCGGGCTTCCACCCATAGGCCTTGAAGTACTGCGCCACCGAGCCGATGGCGTCCGCGGCGCTGCCCGACTGGCCGAACAGGTCGATGCGGCCATCGCCATCAAAGTCCACCGCGTGGCGCGCCCAGCTGCTGGGCATGAACTGCGGCAGCCCCATGGCCCCGGCGTAGCTGCTGCGCAGGCTCAGCGGGTCCAGGCCCTGGCGTTGGCACAGGCTGAGGAACTGCTCCAGCTCGTCGCGGAAAAAGGCCTGCCGTGCGGGGGCGCGGGGGTGGGCGGCGGGAAAGTCGAAGGCCAGCGTGGCCAGCGCGTCCAGCGTGCGGAAGTTGCCCATGTGCTGGCCGTACAGGGTTTCCACGCCCAGCACGCCCACGATGAGGCTGGCGGGCACGCCGGTGTCGGCTTCGGCCTTGGCCAGCCAGGCCTGGTTTTGCTGCCAGAAGGCGGCCCCGGCCTTCAGGCGCACGGGTTCGATGAAGCGGGCCCGGTAGGCGGCCCAGTTCTTGGCCTCGGCCTTGGGGGGCGGCAGCATGAGTTTTTGCACCACGGGCAGTTGCCGGGCCTGGGCCAGCCAGGTGGTCACCTGGTCGGGGTCGAGGTTGCGGCGCTGGGCCACGTCGGCGGCAAAGGCGGCCACCCGGGCGTCGTCCGCATAGGCGGTGCCCACGGGTTGTTGTTTTGAGCTTTTTTGCTTTCTAGCGCTTTCAGAATAAGCGTGAGTAGCTATGAAAAAGGAAGCAATCAGCAGCCAGCCCATCCAGGGCCGGGCGGGGGATTTGGGGCGTGGTGCGGGCGTGGGGTGCAGGCGGGTGTGGCTTGCGGTGGAAAACACGGGCATGGGTGGGGGGAGCAATCGGTCGGGTCAGGTCAGGTCGGGCCAGCGCAGGCGGCGGCGAGATTCTCGACGCCATTCGCGGCGCAGTTGGGCGAGTGTGCGCGTTTGGCGTGGCGGGGGGGCGTAGCGCACGGCTTCGAGGGCCAGCAGCCAGTCGATCAGGGCCTGCGGGTCGCTGGCGTTGGGGTCGGCCACCGGGCGGGGGCGCCGCTGCAGCAGGGCCGCCAGTTGGCGGGGGGTGGCCTGGGGGGGCACGGTGGCACCCTGGCCTTCGGCGGCGCGGCGCACCTGGTCCAGCAGGCGCAGCCAGGGGTCGTGCTGCACCCGCTCCCACGCCGCCCAGGCCAGGCCCACGGCCGACACCAGGGTGACCACACCGGCCAGCACGTAGCCCAGCTCGCGCCAGGTGGGGGCTTCAAAGCCCAGTTGCTTCAGCAGGTCCATCTGGCGGCCCTTGCTGTAGTTCAGCACCCACTGATTCCAGCCGTTGTTGACGGCTTCCCAGGTGTTGCGCAGGTGTTCGATGAGCGTGGGGCTGAGTTGGGTCAGCGCCCCGGCCAGAGCCCCCTGGGGGGCGGTGAGCCGACCCGGACCCTGGATGCGCGAGGGCGACACCGCCCCGGTGGGGTCCACCCGCACCCAGCCTTGCCCGGCCAGCCAGACTTCGGCCCAGGCGTGGGCGTCGCTCTGGCGCACGTTCAGGTAGCCGTCCACGGGGTTGATGTCGCCGCCCTGGTAGCCGGTCACCACGCGGGCAGGGATGTCCAGCGCCCGCATCAGGATGACGAAGGACGAGGCGATGTGTTCGCAAAAGCCTTCTTTGCGGTCAAACCAGAATTCGTCCGCCGTGTGCTGGCCGTACTCCCCCGGGGCCAGGGTGTAGGTGTAGCCGCCGGTGCGCAGCAGGTTCAGCGCCTGCTGCACCCGTTGCTCGGCGCTGGCCTGGGGTTGTGCCTGCCGCCATTGCTGGGCCAGGGCCAGGGTGCGGGGGTTGTAGCCCGGGGGCAGGTCCTCAAACGGTTGCAGGGCGTTGGGTTGGGCTTGGGACTCCAGGCGGTAGTCCAGGTGGCTGGTGGCGCGGTAGCGCACCAGGTCGGTCAGGGGGCGGTCGGCCAGCCATTGGAGGTCGCGGGTGCGCACCAGGGTGTACCCGGGCAGCTCGGGGGCGGTGGGGGTGGCTTCCAGCACCAGCACCCAGGGCAGTTTGTTGGGCTCCAGGGTCACCTCGTAGCGCAGGGGCTCGCTCTGCGGCTCCGGCGCACTGCTGGAGCGCCCGCTTTGCACCGAGCGGCTGGTGTTGACCTGCCATTCGCGTCCGTCGAACTGGCTCAGCACCGGCCCGCGGAAGTACAGCAGGTAGCTGGGGGGTGGGGTGGACTCAAAGCGCACGCGCAGGGCCACCGAGGTGTCTTGCGCCAGCTCGGCCATGTGGCCCACCTGCATGCTGCTGGACAGGCCGGTGCGCCCGGTCTTGCCGTCGCCGGGCACGCCCCACAGCGGCGACAGCCGCGGGAACAGCACAAACAGCGCGGCCATGATGGGCGCGCCCAGCACGGCCATGCGGCCCGCGGTGCGGGCGGCGTTCCACAGCGGCGGGTGGCCGCTGGGCATGTGGGCCAGCACCACGCTGGTCAGCAGCCCCCAGGTGGCCAGCAGCACGCCCAGGGCGGTGAGCAGGCTTTGCGA
>DASUON010000127.1:0-2385 GCA_036276615.1 Burkholderiaceae bacterium | reverse complement strand
GCCGCAAAAACACCAGATGCCCCACGGTGCCCAAGGCCCTGGCCACATCCTCACCCAAGGTGCGAATGTAAGTGCCCTTGCTGCAAAGAACATCAATTTCAATAGCAACAAAGTTAGGGTAATCAAGCGCAAGAGCCAGTTTCAGCTCATGAATTTCAATGACCCGTGCCTCGCGCTCCACCACCTCACCGGCGCGGGCGTACTCGTACAAGGCCTTGCCGTCCTTCTTGAGGGCGGAGTACATGGGCGGCACCTGGGTCTGCGTGCCCGACAACTGGGCCGTCACCCGCTGCAAATCTGCAGGGTGTAGGGTCGGCACCGGCGCGGTTTCCACCACCTCGCCTTCGGCATCCCCGGTGCTGGTGGCCTGGCCCAGCCTCACCACGGCCCGGTAACGCTTGTTGGCATCCAGGTGCAGTTGGCTGAACTTGGTGGCCGCGCCAAAACACAAGGGCAACACCCCCGTGGCCAGAGGATCCAGGGTGCCGGTGTGCCCGGCCTTGTCGGCGCGCAGCAACCACTTGGCCTTTTGCAAGGCCTGATTGCTGGACAAGCCCAGCGGTTTGTCGAGCAGCAACACCCCGTGAACAGGGCGGCGCTGCACCCTGTTGCGGGGTTCAACGCTCATGGTCAGTCGCTGTCTTTGGCACGCGACGACACGGCCTTGGCAATCAAGGCGTTCATGTCGGCGGCGCGTTCGGTGGTGCGGTCAAAGTGGAAGTGCAAGGTTGGCACGGTGTGGATGTGCAAACGCTTGAAGAGGCCATTGCGCAAGAAACCAGCAGCCTGGTTCAGGGCCACCTCGGTTTCTTCCGGGTTACCCACCAGCAGGCTGAAATAGACCTTGGCGTGGGCGTAATCAGGGGTGACCTCCACCGCATTGACGGTGACCATGCCCACCCGCGGGTCTTTCAACTCGCGGGCAATCAGCTCGGTCAGGTCGCGCTGGATCTGGTCCGCGACGCGGTAGCCCCGGTTGGGTGCAGACGATGGTTTGCGTGCCATGGGTGTCCGCCTTTCAAGACCGAGGGGCGTCAGCCGCCGACATGGGCAGCCACCAGCGCCCCGCGCGCGGCACGTACAGCGCCTGGGGGTCGTGGGACATGAGCACGCGAACCGCCTGCCCCGTCACCCGCCACTCATCCACGAAACCGATGTAACGCGAATCCGCACTGTTGTCGCGCGAGTCGCCCAACACCAGCAACTGTCCAGCGGGAACCTCCACAGGCCCAAAACGGCTGGCGGAGGGCACGCCGGGCAGCTGGGCCACGTCCACAACCACCGAGCCCAAGTCCTCGCGCCAGATTTGCTCGTGCAACAGACCATGCTCGGAAGGCACGTCGCGTTCACCCAGCCAGCGCCGATCGGCCACCTTGCCGTTGATGTACAGCACGTTGTCACGCATCTCCACTTGATCGCCTGCCACACCCACCACACGCTTGATGAGGTTGACCTCGTCGCGCGGAGAGTCGAAGGTGATGACGTCGCCCCGTGCGGGATGAGACCAGCGAGCCACGTGGGTCAGCGTGAAGGGCAGACGCAGGCTGTACGCCAGCTTGTTGACCACCACGCGGTCCCCGGCCCACAGCGTGGGGTTCATGGACGAGGAAGGCACGTAGTTCCAGTCCGCCACGGCCGAGCGGAACACGAACATCAGCGACAGGAAGGCGATCAGCCCCCTGTGTTCCTTCCACCATCCACGGATCGACATGCAGTTGACTCCAGTTCCAGCGATCACAGCGTACGAGCAACTTCCTTGACTTCAAAGAATTCGAGCTGGTCGCCCTCTTTGATGTCGTTGTAGTTCTTGAGTTTCACGCCACACTCGAAGCCTTCCTTGACTTCGCGGACATCGTCCTTGAAGCGCTTGAGAGACTCCAGCTCGCCGGTGTAGATGACCACGTTTTCGCGCAGCAGACGGAAGTGCGCAGAACGCACCACCTGGCCAGACGTGACCATACAGCCCGCAATCGTACCGATCTTGGTGGCCACGATGACGTTGCGGATCTCGGCCATGCCGATGATCTCCTCGCGCTTGTCCGGCGTCAGCATGCCCGACATGGCCGCCTTCACATCGTCCACGGCGTCGTAAATGATGTTGTAGTAGCGAATGTCCACGTCGTTGCCCTCGGCCACCTTGCGGGCGTTGGCGTCGGCACGGGTGTTGAACCCAATGATGACGGCCTTGGACGCAATCGCCAGGTTGACGTCGGACTCGCTGATGCCCCCCACCCCGGCGTACACCATCTGCACACGCACTTCGGCGGTGGACAGCTTGAGCAACGAGGCGGCCAGGGCTTCTTGCGAGCCTTGCACGTCGGCTTTGAGGATGATGGGCAGGGTCTTGACCTCGCCCGCGGTCATCTCGTTGAACACGTTCTCCAG
>DASUON010000126.1:0-3469 GCA_036276615.1 Burkholderiaceae bacterium | reverse complement strand
CTGCTGCAGCTGGCCTGCGCTGCCGCGCACCAGCGTCTCGGGCGGCGCCATGCAGTGGATGGGGATGGACTGGCCCGAGCCCTTTTGCACCCAGTGGATGGCCCGTTCCACCACGCCCACCAGGTTGACGGTGGTCTGGGCCTCGCTGTCGCGGGCTGAAAACCGTTTCAGCCCCTGCACGATGTCGGCGGTGCGCTGCGCCCCCTCCAGCGTGCCGTCCAGCAGCGAGGGCAGGTCGGCCAGCAGGTGGGCAATGCGCAGTTGCTGGCCCAGCGCCTGCACCTGTTCGGGTGGCTGGCCCTGCTCGTGTGCGGCCAGGTACTGCTGCAGGCGGGTGCAGTACTTGCGCAAGGCGTGCACATTGCCCAGCACGAAGCTGATGGGGTTGTTCAGCTCGTGGGCCACCCCGGCCACCAGCTGGCCCAGCGAGGCCATTTTTTCCGAGTGCACCAGCTGCTGTTGGGTGCGTTTGAGGGCGTCGTGGGCGGTTTGCAGCTCGCGGTAGGCGCGTTTGAGTTCGCCCATGGGCCGTCCCACCCACACCGTGCCCATGCGCCGCCCTTGCGCGCCCACGCGGGGGGTGCAGTTGGCCTCCACCGGCACGGGTTGGCGCTGGGGGTCCAGCAGGTTCAGTTCCACCGCCTCGGCGGCGCGGCCACTGCCAATGCGGGCCATGGTGTGGCCCACGCGGCGGGCGCTGTCCTCGTCGGCCATCAGGCTGTGCAGCGAGCGCCCCCGCAGGGCTTTTTCGTCCAGGCCCACCAGCTCGCACAGCGCGGCATTGGCTTGCTCGATGTGGCCGTCCTCGTCGCACACCACCAGCACGTCGGACATGGACGACAGCACGCTGATGATGAACTGCTGCGACTGCTCCAGTTCGGTGTTCTTCTGCTCCAGCGCCACCTCGTCGTCGATCAGGCGGGAGTACACCTCGTCCATCTTGTGGATCACGTCCAGCCAGGTCGATTCATCCACCCCGTCCAGGGTGTGCTGCCCGCCCAGCAGCGCCGCCCCGGGTGGCACGGGGGTGGGCGCAGGCCCCTCGGTGCCGGGGGGCGGTGGCGGTGGGGCGGAACGCGGGGCCATGGCGGTGGGTTGGGCTCAGTGCACCGTGCAGACCATGCAGGGGTCGAACGAGCGCACCACATGCTGCACGGCCACGGGGTTGCGGTCGCCGTCGGCCACGGGCACGCCTTGCAGGGCCAGCTCCAGGGCACCTGGGGTGCCCTGGGCGTCGCGCGGCGAGATGTTCCAGCTGGTGGGGGCCACGATCTGGTAGTTGGCCAGCTTGCCCTGGTGCACCGTGAGCCAGTGGCCCAGCGCACCCCGGGCGGCTTCCGACAGGCCCGCGCCCTGGCCCTCGTCGGGCAGGGGGGCGGGGTGGCAGAAGGGTTCGTCCGGGCGCAGATCGGCCAGCCATTGCTCCATCAGCGGCACCACACGGGCCAGCTCCAGCAGGCGGGCCAGCACGCGGGTGTAGACCGTGCCGCCGTGGCGCGCCACCGCATCCAGCACCAGTGGGTGGCCGCTGAGCAACTGGCGGGCAATGGCCCCGGTTTCCACCACCTGGCCACCCAAGCGGGGGGCCTTGTTCCAGGTGTAGGCGTCGGGCTTGTCGGGCTGCGGGTCGGTTTGCCCCTGCCAGGGGTGCAGGGCACCGGGGCCGTCGGCCAGCCAGGCGTGGGTGGCGTCTTCGGCAATGGCGCTGGCGTCCAGCGGCTGGGCCTGCCGCGTGGCACCGTCCCACAGGCCGCGGCCCAGGGCAGGCGTGCCGTCCGTGTCGGGATAGGCCCCAAAGCTGAGGTAGCGGCCCGGCCCAGCCCCCAGGCGGTGCAGGCCGGTGTCGTGCGCCACGGTCAGGAACAGGCGCAAGGCCCCGCCGTGGTGGGCCGGGGCGCTGGCGTGCCAGGCCCACAGGGCGTCTTCGTCATGCAGGGCGTTGATGGCCTCCAGCGGGGCGGCAAACAGCCGGTCTTCCAGGTAAGCGCGGAACTCGCGCACCCGGGCCAGCAGGCGGATGCGCTCGCCTGCGTCGATGGCGCGTGACGTGCCCCCGGGTTCCAACGACTGGGTGTGGGGCCACCTGCCGCCCAGCGTGCCCATCAGCGTGAACCAGCGCTGGCGGGCGGCCAGTGCGGCGCGCACCTGTTCGCCCTGTTCGGGTTGCCACTGGCGCTGCACCTCGGCAAACCAGGGGCGTTGCGCGTAGTCGGCCCGGCAGAAGTCGGCCATGAAAAAGACGTGGAAATGCGTCAGGTGGTCGGCCATGTTTTCCACGGCCAGCATGAGGTTGGTCGCCCGCTGCCCGTTGGGGGGCGGTTGCACCCCGGCCAGGTCGGCCAGCGCCCGGGCCGCGGCCACCGACTGCGACACCGAGCAGATGCCGCAGATGCGCGGCACAAACACCAGCGCGTCGTGCGGGTGTTTGCCGCGCAGGATCTGCTCAAACCCCCGGTACATGGGGGCGTTGACATGGGCGGTGGCCACCGCGCCGTCGCGCACGTCCAGGTGCACCTCCAGGTCGCCCTCCACGCGGTTGAACGGCCCCATCAGCACGCGGCGGCTGGCGCTGGGCGCAGGCGGCGCGGCGGGGGCTGGCGGAGGGGGGCGTCGGGCGGGCATGCGGGGGCGGTCAGCTCAGGCGGGTTTTGCGGATGGCGGGCTTGACCACCAGGTGGTCGGCCGCGGCATTGACCTTGACGCGTTTGGGCGTGGCGCTCTTGGACAGCGAGGCCAGCGCCACGAACCAGGCCTTGGGCATGTCGGTGGGCAGGCCGATGGGGATGCCGGCCAGCTTGGGCGTCTGGTGAAACGGGTGGCCCGGGCTCTGGAAGCCCGGTTCGGTGCAGGCAATGCAGGCGTAGCCGCCCTGGGTGCACGAGCCGTCGCCGTTCCACGAGCGGATGTTGCAGTCGGCATGCACCTGGGTGCCCTTGCAGCCCATGTGCTCCATCATGCAGCCCAGGTCAGAGGGCTTTTCGGCACTGGCCTTGAACTCGTAGTACTCGTTGCGGTTGCAGCCGTGGTGCACCAACTGGTCGGCATACGAGCGGGGGCGGTGCAGGGCGTCCAGGTCGGCCGGGCCGAGGGCCTGGGCGGCCAGGGCCATCAGGGTGTCCAGCACCCACTGGGGGTGGGTGGGGCACCCGGCCACGTTGACCACGGGCAGCCCGCCCTGGGCCTGGAAGTGCGGGCCCAGCAGGCCGCCGGGTTGGTCGTCGTCGAACTGCAGGCCGCAGGCGTCGGTGGGGTTGCTGCCCCCGGCGGTGATGCCGCCCCAGGCCGCGCAACTGCCCACCGCCAGCACGTGCTTGGCGCGGGGGGCCAGGCGTTGCAGCCAGGTCATCATGGGCACGCCAGTGCCCGCCAGCACGTGGAAGCGCCCGCTGCCGTGCGGGCCGCGCAGCACCGCGCCTTCCACACACAGCACGTCCAGCGCCTGTTCGCCGCGTTCGATGCGGCCCAGCAG
>DASUON010000125.1:0-8946 GCA_036276615.1 Burkholderiaceae bacterium | reverse complement strand
CAGGAGCGCTTTGATGCCCGCCAGTTCGAGGATGACCTGGCCTCCCGGCTGGCCGCGCTGCGCTCCACCGGCGAAGACGACGAGGAAAGCCTGCTCAACCTGCTGCGCCGTGCACACCATGCCGAGGTGTTCCGCACCCTGGCCCGCGATGTCGAGGGGGTGCTGACCGTGGAGCAGGTGGCCGATGACCTGAGCGCCCTGGCCGATTCGGTGCTGCGGGTCACCGTGCAGTGGTGCTGGCAGCGGCTGAAGCAGCGCCATCGCGAGCACCCGTCGGTGGCCATCATCGGCTACGGCAAGCTGGGCGGAAAGGAGCTGGGTTACGGCAGCGACCTGGACATCGTGTTCGTCTACGACGACGACCACCCGGACGCCCCGGACACCTACGCCCAACTCATCCGCAAGCTCATCAACTGGCTCACAGTGCGCACCGGCGAAGGCGACCTGTACGAAATCGACACGGCCTTGCGTCCCAACGGCAACTCGGGCCTGCTGGTCACCCGGTTTGAGGCCTATGCCAGCTACCAGGAAGGTCGGGGCAGCAACACCGCGTGGACCTGGGAGCACCAGGCCATCACCCGTGCCCGTTGTGTGCTGGGCGATGTGGCGTTGGAGGGGCGCTTCAACGCGGTGCGGCAGACGGTCATCACCGCCCCGCGCGACGCCCAGGCCCTGGCCGGGGAAATCCGCGCCATGCGGGCCAAGGTGTCGCAAGCCCATCCGGTGCCGAGTGGTCGTTTTGACGTGAAACACAGCCCCGGCGGCATGGTGGATGCCGAGTTCGTGGTCCAGCACCTGGTGCTGGCCGAGTCGGGGCGGCACACGCTGTTGCAGGACAACGTGGGCAACATCGCCTTGCTGCAACGGGCCGAGGCCGTGGGGCTGCTGCCCGCGGGGGTGGGTGCGGCGGCGGCCGATGCCTACCGGGTGTTGCGCCAGATCCAGCACCGGGCCCGCCTGGACGAGGCCCCCACCCACGTGGACCCCGACGCGGTGGCCGCAGAACGGGCCGCCATCCAGCGCCTGTGGGCGCAGGTGCTGGGCAACCGCTGAGGCCGCGCAACGGCATGCGTTCCCGGTATTGGTTGGGTCTGTGTGTGGGCCATGCGGTGGCCAGCATGCTGGTGTGGTGGATGGGCGACGGCCTGGGGGCGTGGATGACCTGGCGGGCCGACGACTGGCTTCAGCGGCCCTGGACGCTGTGGACCAGCGCCTGGGTGCACCGCAACACCCCGCACCTCATCAGCAACCAGTTGGCGGTGGGGGCGTTGGCCGCCATGGCCTGGGTGCTGCGGCCCGATGGCCGTGCCAGCCTGGCCTGGGTGTTGGCCTGGCCGCTGATTCCCTTGTGTCAGGTCGGGTGGCCTTTGGTGGGGCATTACGTGGGTTTGTCCGGGCTGGTCCATGCGGCGGTGGCGGCCGTGGCCGTCCAGTTGCTGCTGGGCGTTGAGCGAGGCCCTCAGGTCCGGCGCTGGGGGTGGGTGCTGGCGCTGGGGCTGGGCGTGAAGCTGGGGTTGGAGCAGGCGTGGACACGGCCCGTGGTGTGGAGCGACGGCCTGGGCATTTCGGTGGTCCAGTCGGCGCACCTGGTGGGGGCCGTGGCAGGGGTGCTGCTGACCTGGGGGGCCATGCGGGTGCTGACTCGGGGCGCGGGGGCGCCCATCAAAATTGAGTGAAAAAATGGCATCTGCCGCTTTATTTATAAGCGATTGATGCTATTGTTTTAATTTTTTCAAGCGGGGGAACTTGTGCGGTGCGCCCGGGGTCTGACCGGAGCAAAGGTTTTCAGGTCGCGAAGCCTGCGGTGTCCGCCACGGACCCCAGAAATCCCGGGACGGTTCTCCTCCTCCCTCCCTCCCTTCTTCGTGTCGGGGCGCTTCGCGGCTCTTTTCTTTTCCCGGTGCTCAGACAGGGGGCCGGGTGTCGACAAAGCTGGGGCGCTGGCCCAGCTTGTCGGCCAGCTTGGCCAGGTTGGGGTAAGGGCCTCGCCAGTCGATGGCGGGGAAGCGGAAGTCCAGGTAACCCAGGGCACAGCCCACGGCAATGTCCGCCAGGCTCAGGTGAACCCCGCAGCAATGGGGTTTGTCGCCCAGGCCGAGCGACATCGCCTTGAGGGCCGCGTGGATCTTGCCCAGCTGCCGATCCACCCAGGCCTGGGAGCGTTCGTGCTCCGCACGCAGTGACCACGTCTGTTCCATGCGGGCCAGCAAGGCGGCGTCCAGCACGCCGTCGGCCAGCGCTTCCCAGGTCTTGACTTCGGCGCGTTCGCGTCCGGTGTTGGGGATGAGTTTGCCCACGGGCGAAAGGGTGTCCAGGTACTCCACGATCACCCGCGAGTCGAACACCGCTTCTCCTCCCTCCATGACCAGGCAGGGCACCTTGCCCAGGGGGTTGTAGCGGTCCATCTGGGTGTCGGCGGCCCAGACGTCTTCTTGAATGAACTGGTAGTCCAGCTTCTTCTCTGCCATCACGACGCGCACTTTGCGCACATAGGGACTGGTCAGGCTGCCAATGAGTTTCATGTAAATGTGTACAGTGCCCGGCGGGCTGTTGAAATTCATTGTAGCCAGCCGCTTTTGGCCTTGGCACCCAGCGGGTTGGTCTGCCTTTGCGGTGGCGAGGTCGGGCCTTGCCTACAATTCCGTCCATGTCTGCCGCCAAAACCGCCCCCATGTCCCCTTCGTCTTTGTCCGCCGTGGCCGCGTTGTCGCCCCTCGATGGTCGTTATGCCGCCAAGCTGGCCACCCTGCGTCCGCTCATGAGCGAACAGGGCTACATGCACCGCCGGGTGCAGGTGGAGGTGGCGTGGTTCATCGCTTTGTCCGATGCCGGTTTTGCCGAATTCAAGCCGCTGTCGCCTGGTGCGCGGACCTACCTGCTGGGGTTGGTGAAGAATTTCTCCGAGGCCGATGCCAACGCCATCAAGGACATCGAAAAGACCACCAACCACGACGTGAAGGCCGTGGAGTACTGGATCAAGTCCAAGTTCGAGGCCCGCACCGAGCTGGAAGCCGCCGCCGAATTCGTGCACTTTGCCTGCACCAGCGAAGACATCAACAACACCAGCCACGCCTTGCAATTGCGCGCCGGGCGTGACGTGGTGGTGCTGCCTGCGCTGGACCGCATCCTGCTGAAGCTGCGCGAAATGGCCCATGCGTTTGCCGAGGTGCCCATGCTCAGCCGCACCCACGGTCAGACCGCCAGCCCCACCACCGTGGGCAAGGAGATCGCCAACGTGGTCATGCGCCTGCAAGCCGGGGTGGAGCGCATTGCCGCCGTCAAGATCATGGGCAAGATGAACGGTGCCGTGGGCAACTACAACGCCCACCTGTCGGCCTGGCCCGACTTTGACTGGGAAGCTTTCAGCAAGAAAGTGGTGGAAACGCCCGAGCCCCTGGGCCTGGGCCTGACCTTCCAGCCTTACAGCATCCAGATCGAGCCGCACGACTACATGGCCGAGCTGTTCGACGCGGTGGCCCGGGTCAACACCATCCTCATCGACTTCAGCCGCGACGTGTGGGGCTATGTGTCGTTGGGCTATTTCAAGCAAAAGCTCAAGGCGGGCGAGATCGGTTCGTCCACCATGCCGCACAAGGTCAACCCCATCGACTTCGAAAACGCCGAAGGCAACCTGGGCCTGGCCAACGCCATGCTGCGCCACCTGAGCGAAAAGCTGCCCATCAGCCGCTGGCAGCGCGACCTGACCGACAGCACTGTGCTGCGCAACATGGGCGTGGCCCTGGGCTACGCCGTGCTGGCCTACCAGTCGCTGATGACCGGGCTGAACAAGCTGGAGTTGAACGAGGAAGCCCTGGCCACCGACCTCGATGCTGCCTGGGAAGTGCTGGCCGAACCCATCCAGACCGTGATGCGCCGCTTTGGCGTGCAGGGCGCCTACGAGAAGTTGAAGGAAGTGACCCGCGGCAAGTCCGTCACCGCCGAAGCCCTCCACGGCCTGATCGCCTCGCTCGACATTCCACAAGCCGAGAAAGACCGCCTGCTGGCCATGACCCCGGGCAGCTACGTGGGCAAGGCCGCGGAACTGGCACGTCGCGTCTGATCCATAATAAAAATGGCCTCTAGCGCTTTTTGTATAAGCGCAAGCAGCTATCAAAAGCATAACAATGGCCACCAAATCCACCATCTTCAAGGCCAGCGTGCAGCTGGCCGACATCGACCACGGCTACTACGCCGACCATGCGCTCACGCTGGCCCGCCACCCCAGCGAAACCGACGAGCGCATGATGGTCCGACTGGTGGCGCTGGCCCTCAACGCCCATCACCTCAACACCACCTGCGGGGGGGATGGCACGCTGACCTTCGGTGCCGGCCTGTCTGACCCCGACGAGCCCGATGTGCTGCTGCGCGACTTCACGGGCCAGACCCGTTTGTGGATCGAGGTGGGGCAGCCCGAGGAGAAACCCATCCTCAAGGCCTGCAACAAAGCCGACCGGGTGGCGGTGTATGCCTTCGGTCATGCCGCCGAGGTGTGGTGGAAAAGCATCGCCAACAAGCTGACTCGCCCTCAAAATCTGGAGGTCTGGCGCATCCCGTTCGATGCAGTGGCCCCATTGGCCGCCCTGGCCGAGCGCAGCATGCAGCTCCAAGCCACGGTGCAAGAGGGTGGCCTGACGCTGGGCAATGCGCAAAGCAGCGTGCACCTGGAGTGTGTGCGGTGGCTGTGATGGACGATTTGTTGGTCTTTATTCCCTGGAGTTTGAAGCATGGCCATTGAGCTGTACAACCATCAAGGCCATGTGTGCCTGATGTTCACCCACCTGTCTGACGAGGGAGGCGGTGAGGCGGTGCAGGCCAACCAGTTCCTGGTCATCCACAAAGACACCGGTTGCATCATCGACCCGGGTGGCAACGTGGCCTACAACGAGCTGTTGTTGACCATCGGGCGGTTCTTCCCGCCTCAAAAGCTGGACAAGATCCTGGCGTCGCACGCCGACCCGGACATCATCGCGTCGCTGGACCGCTGGATGACCAGCACCCAGGCCACGCTGTACATCTCCCGGCTGTGGGAGCGGTTTGCCCCGCACTTTTGCAAGCCGGGCAAGACGGTGGGGCGCATCGTCGGCATCCCCGACCCGGGCATGCACATCCGGGTGGGGGATACCGAGTTGGTGGCCCTGCCCGCGCACTTCATGCACTCGGAAGGCAACTTCCAGTTCTGGGATCCGGTCAGCCGCATCCTGTTCACGGGTGACTTGGGCGTGTCCCTGATGGCATCGGCCGATGCCGGGGTGCCCATCACCTCGTTGGCGGCGCACATTCCCAAGATGGAGGGTTTCCACCGCCGTTACATGGTGTCGTCCAAGGTGCTTCGCCTGTGGGCCAACATGGTGCGGGACCTGCCCATCGACATGATCGTGCCGCAGCACGGCGCCCCCCTCAAAGGGCAGGCGGTCTGGGAGTTCATCGACTGGATCCAGACTCTCAGCTGCGGCGTGGACCTGTTGGGGCAAGGCCACTACGCCATTCCTGCGGCCTGAAGCCGCGAACCCCTGGGGCGGCTTCAGGCCTCAGATGGCCCGCTCGGCGTAGCGGTTGAACCGCAGTGCCTCGCCTTCCTGGGTGATGCGGTGCCAAGTGGCCCGTTTTTCAGCGGGCGTCATTTCGGTCCAGCGTTGGACCTCTTCAAACGTGCGGCCACAGCCTTTGCACACCTCGTCGCCTTGCGAGGTGGAGCAAATGGCAATGCAGGGCGTGTCGGGCGTGGTGTCGTACCACGCCAGCCAGGCCTCGCGGGCGGCCTGGGGCATGGAGGCTTCCTTGACCAAGTCTTGCTGGTGCCAGATCATCAAGGCGTACACCTCGGCCAGCGCCCGCAGCTCGGGCGCCAGGGCCACGCCGTCGGGCGACGGCTTGAGGGCGCGCCAGTGGTTGATGGCGGCTTCGATGTCGGTGATGTGAATGGCGGGCATGGGCACAGGCATGGGGCCGTGAGGGTACCCGCAAACGTCAGCGGGTGTCGCCGCGCCGGAAAAAATCCAGCAACTCATCGCGCCGCATGCTGGCGTCGTATTCACCCATGTCCATCAACGCCTGGACAAAAGGCCGTTCGAACAACAGGTAGCTGGCCAGTGCGGCGGCGCTGCTGGCCGTGCCCCGGGTGGTGCTGAGGGCCCCCAGTCCCTCCAGCATGTGCCGGGTGCTTTCGGGCAGCGCCTGGACATGGCGCAAGGCCAGTTCGTCCATGGACTGGGTGGGTTGGATGACCAGCACATCCACCGGTTGGTAGGGCAGGGCCTGCATCAATTCCGAAGGCAGGCTGCGCAGGGTCCGGCTCACGCGTTGGGCCTGCTCCACGTCGGTTTGCAGGGTGTCGTTGAACACGCTGGCCATCGCATGGCCGGCGATGGTGCCGACGCTGGGCTCGTCTTCGTTCTGCCGAACCATGCCCGCCCGCTGGGGTTGTCCCACGCCGATGGCCAGCACCTTGCGGGCCCCCAGGTGAATGGCCGGTGACAAGGGGGAGGACTGCCGCATGGAGCCATCGCCAAAAAACTCCTTGTGCCCGTTGACCCACAAGGGCACGGACCGGAACAGGAACGGAATGGCGGCCGAGGCCATCAGGTGTTCGATGGTGATGGGCTGCATGTCAGCCCGCCGATCGGGGCGACCCCAGGGTTCCAACGGATGGTGAGGGCTGGCTTGGCAGAAGGTCCAGTGCACGCCCGTGGTGTAGCTGGAGGCGGTGACGGCCACGGCCCGCAGCACGTCCTGCTGCAGGTTGCTTTCCAGGCGCATCAGGTCGATGGCGTTGTGCAGCGTGTTCACCAGCGGGGTGCTGTCCAGCAGGGCCCGGTGCTTCTTGACCTGGCGGCTGAGCGCCCATCCGGCCAGCAGGCGTCCGGATCGCGCCCACGTCGGCGTGGCCAGGTCGTAGACCTGCTCGGACTTCAGGGTGGACCAGAAATCGCCCAGCGAAGACAGGGCGGCGAGCCCTTTGTCGGCCACGCTGGCCAGATAGGTGGCATTCAGGGCCCCGGCGGACGTGCCCAGCAGAATCTGGAATGGAAGCGTTGCCGCGCCCCCGGGCGGTGTCTCTCGGGCCAGCATGTGGTGCAGCGCCTTCAGCACGCCCGCCTGGTAGGCCGTTCGGGCCCCGCCGCCCATCAGGACCAAGGCGGTGCTTCCCGTGGTGGGGGTGGGCGTTCGGGGCTGGAGCAGGCTGCTGCTGATCAAGGTGTCCAGGGACATGCCGATGCTTTCTCGGGCTGCAGGTGAACCACTCACCATGGTGCCACCGAAGTGGCCATTTTGGCCGGTTTGGCGAAGCAAAAAAAAACCGCAGAAATCTGACCTGATCCGCTTGTCAGCCCGCCCGAACGGCGGCATAGTGGACTCAAGCGCGCTTCACTGGATCCGTCGGACCAAGGTCTGACGGATGCTTTGTCAACCTGGAGAAACGGAGAGTTAGTATGAATCTCACCATCAGCGGACACCACCTCGAAGTGACGCCTGCCCTGCGCAGCTACGTCTCGTCCAAGCTGGATCGCATCACCCGCCACTTTGATCAGGTGGTGGACGTCAAGGTGCTGTTGACGGTGGACAACCACAAGGAAAAGGAAGCCCGGCAGCGTGCCGAGTGCAACATCCATGTGAAGGGCAAAGACCTGTTTGCCGAGAGTGCCCATGAGGACCTGTACGCGGCCTTGGATGAGCTGGCCGACAAGCTTGACCGCCAGGTCATTCGCTACAAGGACAAGGCCCAGGAGCACCATCACGATTCCGCCAAGCGACTGATGTGATGTTTTTTGTGCATGCGGCAGTTCAACCGACTGTCGCATCGACGCCAAGCCGCCAGAATCTGGCGGCTTTTTTTATCCCACTGTTGTGACAGCCCATGAGGTCGGTATGCATAATCGCGCCTCCTAGGTCTGCATCCATCCGATTGCCATGAACCGTCTTTCTGCCATCCTGCCTGCCACGCAGGTGCTTGTCCACGTGGACGCCACGAGCAAAAAGCGTGCATTCGAGGAGGCTGGGCTTTTGTTCGAATCCCAGCACGGGTTGAACCGGGCATTGATCACTGACAGCCTGTTTGCCCGGGAGCGTCTGGGGTCCACGGGGCTGGGGCACGGCGTGGCCATCCCGCACGGACGCATCAAGGGGCTCAAACAGCCCATGGCGGCGGTGTTTCAGCTGGCCAACCCCATCGGATTCGATGCACCGGATGAAAAACCGGTCAACCTCATGATTTTCCTGCTGGTGCCTGAAGCCGCCACGCAGAAACACCTGGAAATCCTGTCGGAAATCGCCGAGTTGCTGAGTGACAGCAGCTTGCGCGACCGCATGCAATCGGCTCCGGACGCCGAGGCCCTGCACGGCCTGATCGGTGCCTGGCAGTCGGCCCACGCCAGCGCATGAAACCGTCCGTCATCAGCGCCGACGTCCTGTTCGAGGACCATCGGGAATCGCTGAGGTGGCAATGGGTGGCGGGCTTGGGGGCGTCCGAGCGCCGGTTTGACGACCTCGCGGTGCGTGCCGCCCGCTCCGGCGCCGACCTGGTGGGCTACTTGAACTACATCCACCCCTATCGGGTGCAGGTGATCGGCGAGCGCGAGGTGTCCTACCTGGCCAGCGCCACCGCGGAAGATTGCGCCCGCCGGGTGGCCCGCATCGTCACCCTGGAGCCGCCGGTGCTGATCGTGGCCGACAACCAGGTGGCGCCCGATGCCCTGGTGTCGCTGTGTGAGCGTTCGCACATTCCACTGTTTTCCACCCACGAGTCCGCGGCGTTTGTGATCGACGTGCTGCGGGCCTATCTGTCCAAACACTTTGCCGAACGCCAGTCCATGCACGGTGTGTTCATGGACATCCTGGGCATGGGGGTGATGATCACCGGCGAGTCCGGCCTGGGCAAAAGCGAGCTGGGCCTGGAACTGATCTCCCGCGGCCACGGCCTGGTGGCCGACGATGCGGTGGACCTGTACC
>DASUON010000124.1:0-2212 GCA_036276615.1 Burkholderiaceae bacterium | reverse complement strand
GGAATGGCTGCAGGAACTGCACGAACTGCTGGCCAACACCCTGGTGCTGTCGGCGGGCTTGCACGCCCTGGCCGCGTTGGTCATGGGCCGCATCGAGCGCACCCGCCTCGTCAAGGCCATGGTCACCGGCGTGAAGGAACGCTACTGAGCGGCCTCCGCCCTCGGTGCCCTTGGTGCCCTCAACGCCCGCAGCGGTCGCCCGACCGTTGCCGCCGCTGGTAGGCAGGCACCTGCCAGCTGGGCACCGACCCCGACACCGTGGGTCGCCCCGCCCCCGACGGTGCCACCCCAGGTGTGGTGCGCCAGCCCGACACCCATTTCTGAATCCACTGCTTGACCATGTCTTGCTCCTTGCGTGAGGCCATGGACCGACGTTAAGGTGCTTGCGTATCAAAATCCGATACGCCATGACCGACATCGACCGCCTCTACCGCTACAAGAGCCTGCTCACCAGCCGCCACGCCGTGCCCACGGCGGAGCTGATGGACCGCCTGGGCATTTCCATCGCCACCCTCAAGCGCGACATGGCCCAACTGCGCGAGCGCCTCAACCTGCCCGTGGTGTACGACCGGGCGCTGGGCGGCTACCGCCTGGCTCCCGACCACGGGCGCAAGGAGCTGCCCGGCCTGTGGCTCACGCCCGACGAGCTGGTGGCCCTGGCCACCTTGCAGCATGTGCTCAGCGGTTTTGCCCCCGGGGTGCTGGCCGACAAACTGGGGCCGCTGAAATCCCGCCTGGCCCACCTGCTGCACGACGTGGACGTGGACAGCGCCCGCCTGGCCGAACGCATCCGCCTGGTGCAGGCCGGGCAGCGCCGCCTGCCCCCCGCCGCCTTCGAGGCCGCGGCCACCGCCACCCTGGGGCGGCTGAAGCTGCGGGTGACCCACCACAACCGCGAAACCGACCAGACGCTGGAGCGCGTGCTGTCGCCCCAGCAGCTGGTGCACTCCCGCGACAACTGGTACCTGGACGCCTGGTGCCACCTGCGCGACGACTTTCGCAGCTTTGCGGTGGACGCCATGACCCACGCCCGCGTGCTGCCCGACGAACCCGCGCTGGACATGGACCCCGCCACCCTGCAACAGGCCACCCAGGCCAGCTACGGCATCTTCAGCGGTGCGCCGCAGGCGGTAGCCGTGCTGCACTTCAGCGCAGCGCGGGCGCGCTGGGTCAGCGGCGAGGTGTGGCATCCCGAGCAGACCAGCACCTGGCTGGCCGATGGCCGCTACCAGCTCAGCGTGCCCTACAGCGACGACCGCGAACTGCTGGGCGACATCCTGCGCCACGGCCCGCACTGCGTGGTGGCCTCGCCCCCGGCACTGCGCGACAAGGCCCGCGCCGCGCTGGCGCAGGCGCTGGCGGCTTACACAGGCCCTGCAGGTGATGCGGGCGATGCGGCCTGAACCCACGAAAGTTCAACACTTTTTTGGCACCCAGCGCTTTATACAAAAGCGCAAGCAGCTACATTTTTTGCAGTAACGTCTGCCGAATCAACTCCGCCGTGGTCTGCTGCGTGAGCGTGGCCGGGCGCACCGAGCTGACGGCCAGGCACAGCCGGGTGTGCAGCCCCGGGCTGACGATGGAGCGCAGCTGGTAGGCCGAGGGGCGCACGCAGCTCTCCACCGCGTTGCGCGGCAACAGGGCGGCGCCCAGGCCGTCGGCCACCAGGTCCAGGATGGCCTGCACGCCATCGATCTCCAGCGCCACGTTCATGCGGCAGCCGATGGCCGCCATCTCGGTCTCGATGTGGGCGCGCATGGCGTTGGGCCGGGTGGGGATGACCAGCGGCAGTGCCGCCACCTCGGCCAGCGACAAAGGCCCCGGTGGCGGGTCTTCGGCCAGGCCGGGCTGGCGGCGCTGCACCAGGAACAACTCCTCCTCGCACAGCGGGCGGATGTCCAGCTCCGCCGTGGCCCCGGCGTTGTACAGCACGGCCAGGTCCAGCCGCCCTTCGGCCAGCCAGCTTTGCATCTGCACCGACAACCCCTCGCTGATGGACAGCTGCGCCTCAGGCAACTGGGCACGAAAGGCCCGCGTCAACGGCACGGTGAGCACCCGCGCCAGGCTGGGCGGCAACCCAATGGCCACCCGCCCCGCCAGCCCGCCGCGGGCGCTGGCCATGTCCTCCCGCGCCCGGGCCACCTGGTGCAGGATGCCGCGCCCGTGGTCCAGCAGGCGCAGCCCCGCCTCGGTGGGCACCGCCCCGCGGCCG
>DASUON010000123.1:0-17682 GCA_036276615.1 Burkholderiaceae bacterium | reverse complement strand
CCCGAGGCGCAGGTGCAGGCCGCGCTGGACGAGGTGGCGCTGCGCCATCCCCACGGCCTGTGGCGTGGCCGTCTGTTGCTGACGGCCCAGGGGCAGGTGCGGGCCGAGGCCCATGCCATGGCCGACACGCCCCAGCCCGTGTGCCTGAGCCTGGCCTCCCAACCCTTGGTGGAAGCGCACAGCCCGTTTGTGCGCCACAAGACCACCCACCGCGCCCACTACGACGCCTTCACCCCCACCGAGGCTGGGGTGTTCGACACGGTGTTGTGGAACACCGCAGGCGAGCTGACCGAGTGCACCCGGGGCAACGTGGCGGTGTTGTTGGATGGGCGCTGGGTCACCCCGCCCGTGGCTTGCGGCCTGTTGCCTGGGGTGGGGCGGCAGCACGCCCTGGCGCAAGGGCGGGTGCAAGAGGCCGTGGTGCGCCTGGACGATGTGCCTCGCGTGCAGTCATGGGCTTTCGTCAACAGCCTGCGCGGCTGGTTGTCGGCCGTTCGGGTTTGAGACCGAAGCCCAGTGCAGCAGTTCAAACTCCGGTTTGGGCACCGGTTTGCCGTAGGCGTAGCCCTGTGCCATCTGGCAGTGGTGGGTGCGCAAGAACTCGTGCTGAACCTGCTCTTCCACCCCTTCGGCCACCACCTTCAACGACAAGGCATGGGCCAGTGAAATGATGGCCTTGACCAACTCCGCACGGGTGCCCGCGTTGGCGGTGTTGCGGATGAAGGACTGGTCGATCTTCAGCACGTCAATGGGGAAACGCTCCAGGTAACTCAGGGCTGAATAGCCGGTGCCGAAGTCGTCGATGGCGATGGAGAACCCCATGTCCCGCAGGGTTTGCAGGGTGTGCTGCACGTCGGGTGCGCCGTCGAGCAGCAGGCTTTCGGTGATCTCCAGCTCAATCCAGTCCGGCTGGCACCCGGTTTCGGCCAAGGTGCGGGCGATGAGTTCTGGCAGGTGGTCTTCCTTGAACTGGCGCACCGACAGGTTCACGGCAATGGTGTGCGGTCCCGGTCCGCGTCGGTTCCAGTCACGTGCGGTTTCGCAGGCGGTTCGGAGCACCCATTCGCCCATGGGCACGATCAGACCCAGCTCCTCGGCGATGGCAATGAACCGGTTGGGGGGAATCATGCCCTTGGTGGGGTGCCGCCAGCGCAACAAGGCTTCGCTGCCGCAGATGACCCCGTCGCTCAGCCTCACCTTGGGTTGGTAATGCAGCTCCAACTGCTGGCGGACCAGGGCCTTGCGCAGGTCCCCTTCCAGCCACAGGCGCTCCATGGAGTCCTTGTGCAGGTCTTGCGAATGGAAGCTGAAGGTGTTGCGCCCCTGTCGCTTGGCCTGGTACATGGCGGCGTCGGCAAACTTCATCAAGTCCGACAGATCGGTGCTGTCGTTGGGGTAGACCGACACCCCGATGCTGCACGTCACCACCACCTCCTGGCCATTGAGCGTCATGGGGCGGTTGACGGCCTCCAGGATCTTGCGGGCCACGGCACCCAGGTCCAGGTCGTTGTGGCGTTGGGTCAGCAGGATGCCGAACTCGTCGCCCCCCAGGCGTGCCACCGCGTCGTGGTGCGGGATGCTGCGGGTCAGCCGTGCGGCCACCTTGCGCAGCAGGTCATCGCCGACGGGGTGGCCCAAGGAGTCGTTGAAGCGTTTGAAGTGGTCCACGTCCAGCATGATCAGACCCACTTGCTGGTCGTGCAGGGTGGCTTCGTCGAACACCTGCTGTGCACGCTCCAGGAACAGGGTGCGGTTGGACAGGTTGGTGAGGGTGTCGTTGTAGGCCAGGTCGTGGACGCGCTGGCGGTAGGTTTGCAGGTCGGTGATGTCGCGGATGACGCCGACCAGCAGCGGTTCTCCACAGGCGGTCTGGATCAGGGACTTCTTGGTCTGCACGGTCCGGGTGTGGCCGTGGCGTGTGGTGACCTGTTCCTCGTTGACGTTGTTCTGCCCGGTGGCGAACACCTGGGCATCGGTGTCCCAGAACACATGGACCTGCCGACTGGGGAAATAGGCGTCATCCGTCTGGCCCAGCAGTGATTTGCGGGGAATGCCCACGAAATCGACAAACGCCTGGTTGACCATGTGCCAGCGGTGCTGCGGGTCTTTGACGAACACAGGGTCGGCAATGCCATCGATCACCCGGTGCAGCAGGTCGCGTGAGGCGGCCACCTCGGTGGCCATGCGCTTGCGTTCGGACACGTCCAGCATGAGGCCATGCCAGGCCACCGAACCGTCGGGCAGCGGTTCGGCCACCACGCGCACATCCAGCCAGCGAGCCAGTGGCGTGGTGGGTGCGGTTCGCACCTCCAGCGACAGCGTGGTGTGCAGGGGTTTGGTGGCTTGCAGGGTGGACGCCAGCAGCTCCCGGTCGTCGGCATGCAAGGCCCCAAACACCTGCTGCGCATCGTCCAGGCCGCTTTGCGGGCGGATGCCGAAGTAGTCCTCCACCCGCGGGCTGAGGTGGCTGAAGCCACCCTCCCCACGGGCCGGGGTGCGGTGGGTGAAGGCCACGCCCGGCAGGTTGTCCACAAAATGCCTCAGGCGCTGCTCGGTTTCTCGGATGGCGGTGACGTCACTGCCGTAGGCCACGGTGCCGATGATGCTGCCGCTTGCGTCCCGCTCGGGCGCAATGCGGATCCGGTGGACCGAGGGGTAAGGGGTGGCGTTGGGCGTGAGGATGGTGAGGTCAGCCGCCGTGCCACTGTGGGTCACCTGCTGCGCGGCGCGTTCGATGGCGTCGAAACGGCCATCGGGCCAGACCTCGTGCGGGCGTTGCCCCAGCAGGTGTTCGCTGCGCATGCCCAGGGTGTGTTCGAACTGCGGGTTGACGTAACAAATCCGCCCTTCCAGGTCGTAGCGCACGATGTTGTCGGGGGACGCTTCTGCCAAGCCCCGATAACGCGCCTCGCTGGCCTTGAGTTGTGCCAGGTGGCGGTCCCTCTCCAGTTCGGCGGCGGCTCTGGGGGCCACCAGCTGCAAGGTCTGCTGGACCCGCTCGGGCTCGGCCATGGCCTGGGTGCCCAGCACGGCGATGAGGCCGATGGGCTCGCCGTCTGAATCCAGCAAGGGCACCCCGGCATAGCTGTCCAGGCCGTGCTCGACCAGGAAGTGGTCGTTCGGAAACAAGGCCTGCACCCCCTTAACATGGCAGCACAGCTGGCGGTTGAACACCGCCTCACACGGGGTGCCCGCCAGGGCATACCGGAAAGTGGGCTGTGGCGCACCGTCAGCGAGGACCACCTGGGCGTCGGCATGGCCGGGTTGGTCTGCCAGCCGAGCAATCAGCACGTGTTCGCAGCCCAGCACGTGGAACAGGTGCTGGGCCAAGGCGGGCAGGTAGTCCACACCGCTGCCACTCTGGGCAATGAAGTGCAGGGTGGCTTCCAGCCGTTTGCGTTCGGTGATGTCCCGCACCACGGTCATGGCCAACTTCCGATGGCCGTGGACGACCATGGAGGCGGCGATCTCCACCTGCCGCAGCGTTCCGTCCTTTCGCTGATGGCAGGTTTCCAACCGTTGCACCTCGTGGGGCAGTTGCTGGGTGACCAGTTCAATGACCTGTGCTCGTGTGATGCACGGATCGATGTCCGTCACGGCCATGTTCAGCAACTCGTCTCGGGTGTAGCCGAGGTTGGCGCAGGCCGCCTGGTTGACGTAGCAGATGCGGGCCTGCTCATCCACCAGAAAGACGCCATCCATGGCGAGGTGGATGGCTTGCTCCAGCAAAGCCAATTGTTCGTCTGCGGACCAGGTGGGTGTGGGGGGCAGGGAGGACATCATGGAAACCAGAGGGTGATTGCCTGGGGTGTTGCATACATCAACTCCCTTTTGTTAACGGGCCATTGAGCCCTTAAGGCGCATCGCCTCGTGCGCGGCCCACCGCTTGTTTGACGTGGGTCAAACAAGGTGGATGTCCGTGGGAACGGGCTTGATGCAAACGCGCAACACGCCGATGCCCCGCCGTGGCGGGCCGGGCTCGAACGTCAGCGTGTGGACCGGGGCCAGCCCGGTGCCAGGGTTCGGGGGGCCGCAAGCCCTTGCGCCCAGACCGCCTGCAAGTGTGCCAACGCCTCTTCGGGGTGGGCCGAGGCGGTGATGGCCGTGATCAGCGCCACCCCGGCGGCCCCGTGTTGCACCGCCTCTTGCAGGCGCTGCGCATCCATGCCGCCAATGGCCACCACGGGCACCGGCAGCAGGTGGCTCCAGAACGCCAGGTTGCCGTTGCCCTGGGGCCGCCAGGGCATGTCCTTGGTGGTGGTGGCGTGGATGGGACCGCAGGCGATGTAGCTGGGCCGCAGCGCCCAGGCCCGGCTCACCTCCCACGGGCTGTGGGTGCTCAGGCCCAGGTGCAGCCCGGCCTGGGCCAGGGCCTGCACGTCGGCGTGGCCCAGGTCTTCCTGGCCCAGGTGCACGCCAAACGCCCCTTCTTCCATGGCCAGTTGCCAGTGGTCGTTGATGTAGAGCTGGGCGCTGGCGGCGCGGGCGGCGGCCACGCTGCGGCGGATGTGCTGGCGCAGGTCGGGCTGCGTCGGGTCCTTGATGCGCAGTTGCACCGTGCGCACCCCGGCGGCCAGCACACGTTCCACCCAGTCGGCGCTGTCCACCACCGGGTACAGACCCAGCGTGCGGTGGGCGTCGTCCAGCTGTGGCAGCGGCGGAAACAGCGGCGGCGTGGGCAGGGCATGGCCGGGCAGGCTGAGGCGGGGCAGGTGGGCGATGTTCAAGCCCAGCGCCGGGGCGTCGGTGGCTGGCCAGGGTTGGGGCCAGCCTTGGCCACTGGCCGTGTGCATGCGGGCCAGCACCAGGGCATCGGCCGCCACAAACCCGTGGGCCAGGGCTTGGGCGGTGGTGTGCGCCAGGCGTTCGGCTTCCGTGACGGTGGCGGAGGGGTCCACCGCGGTGGGCGTGACCGGGCGGCTCAGCCAGCCGCTGGCGTGGGGGGTGTCCATCCAGTCGTGCCCGCGCAGGGCCACGTCGGGGGCCTGCGGGTGCCCCAGGATGAGCACGCTGCCCACCCCGCGCTGGCGCAGGGCCGCGGCCAGTTCGGGGGCGGAACGCAGCCCGTCCTCGCCCAGCAGGGCCTGGGCCTGGGCCGGGGTGGCCAGCAGCAGCGCCGCCTGGGTCCACCCGATGCTCTGGGGGCCCACGATGGCGGGCACGGCGGTGGGTGTTCCCAGGACGTCGTTTTGAATGATGAAAATGATATCTAGCGCTTTATGGGCGTCAGTTGTAGTTATTGAATTCATAGCAAAAAAGGTCTTCCTGTCACGGGGGTGGTGGCGCGGGCCATGGCCTGGGGGGCCATGACCCCGGACTCCCAAGCCAGTCGCCCGGCTTCGATGGCCAGGCCGAAGGCGCGGGCCATGGCCACCGGGTCGTGGGCCTGGGCCACGGCGCTGTTGAGCAGCACGGCGTCAAACCCCAGCTCCATGGCCTGCACGGCGTGGGCGGGCGAGCCGATGCCTGCGTCCACCACCAGCGGCACGTCGGGCAGGCGCTCGCGCAGGGTGCGCAAGGCCCAGGGGTTGATGAGGCCCTGCCCCGAGCCGATGGGCGCGCCCCAGGGCATGAGGATGCGGCAGCCCGCGTCCAGCAGGCGCTGGCAGGTGACGAGGTCGTCGGTGCAGTAGGGAAACACCTCGAAGCCCTCGCGCACCAGCTCGGTGGCGGCGGCCACCAGCTCGAAGGGGTCGGGTTGCAGGGTGTGGTCGTCGCCCACCACCTCCAGCTTGATCCAGGCGGTGCCGAACAACTCACGGGCCATGTGGGCCAGGGTCACGGCCTCGCGGGCGGTGCGGCAACCGGCGGTGTTGGGCAGCAGCCGGGCCCCGCTGGCGCGGATCAGCGCATAAAAGTCGCCCGGTCCGGCGGCGGGGGTGCCGGGTTGGCCGTGGGCCAGTTGGCGCTTCAGGCCCACCGTCACCACCTGTGTGCCCGAGGCGGCTATGGCCTGTTGCAACACGGCGGGCGAGGGGTAGCCCGCGGTGCCCAGGAAAAAGCGGCTGGTCAGCGACACGCCGCCGAGGGTCAGTGCGCTCATGGCTTCAGCCTCCGACGATGGGTTGGAAGGTGGTCACGCTGTCGCCCGCGTGCAGGCTGTGGTCGGCCCGTCGGTCGCGGGGGACAAACTGGCCGTTGACGGCAGTGGCCACCGCGTCGGGGGGCACGCCCAGCGCGGCCAGCAGGTCGGCCAGGGTATCGGGGACGGTGGCGGGGGATGCAGCGGCCTCGCTGGTCACCGGCCAGGGTTCGCCGTTGAGGGTCAGGGGTGGGGTGGGCATGGGCAGCGTGGTCTGAATGGGTTGTGGCGGCGGTTGGGGTCAGCGTGCGGGCAGGGCTGCGAGTTCGGCCAGGGCCTGTTGCACCAGGGCGGGGGCAATCAGCCAGCCGTGGCGGAACAGGCCGTTGATGCGGCTGAGCCCGGGCTGGGTGTGCAGCAGGGGCAGGTTGTCGGGCAGGGCAGGGCGCAGGTTGGCCTCGCTGTGGACGATGCGGGCTTCCGCCAGGCCGGGCAGCACGCTGTGCGCGGCGCTCAGCAGCTCCAGCGTGCTGCGCACCGACACGGGTGAGCGGTCTTCACTCTCGATTTCGGTGGCCCCCACCACGATCAGGTCGCCCGGGCGGGGCACCACGTACACCCGCCAGCGTGGGTGCAGCAGCCGCACCGGGCGGTGCAGCACCACGCCGGGGGCGTGCAGCCAGAACACCTCGCCGCGCACGCCGCGCACGTTCGCGGTGGGGTTGGCGCTGGGGCTCGCGGCAGGGTTGGCGGAGGGCTCGCCGCTGGGGCTCGCGGCGTTGTCCCGTGCGCCCACGCCGCGCACGTCAAACACATGGTCGAACCGATGCACCCCCTGGGCGGTGTGCAATTGGCGGGCTTGGGCACACACCACGCGGCCCGCCTCGCCGCCATGGAAGTCTGCCCCGTGCGCCTGCGCCCAGGCCCCCAGCGCCGTCAGGGCCTGCACGGTGTGGATGTGGCCCTCGTGCGGCAGCAGCCAGCCGTGGGCGGGGCCGTGGATGTCCGGCTCCATTGCTCTCAATTCAGTAGCTGTCAGCGCTTTCAATGAAAGCGGTATAGGCGATTTTTTCTCTAAAACCGACAGCGTGCGCTGGGCGGCCCCTTCGTCGCCCCGGTGGGCCAGCAGCAGGCTGCCGGCATGGGTCAATGCCACCTCGTGTCCGGCCTGGCGCAGCGTGGCCACGAGGGCGGGCCAGCGTTGCAGGCTGTCCAGCCCCAGCCGGTACACGGCCTCGTTGGCGCACTCCAGCTCGGCCGTGGGGCTGAGCATGCCCGCTGCCGTCCAGCCTGCGGCCCGGGCCGGGTCGCCGCCCGCCGGGGCCTGGGTGAGGCTGGGGGTGGGGTCGAACAGGCTGACGCGGTGGCCTTGTTGCAACAGCTCAAACGCCAGCAGGCGGCCCAGCAGGCCCGCGCCGGCCACGCCGAAGTGCTGGAATTTCATGCTTTGCCTTCGGGCTGGATGGGGATGTACAGGTCGCCGCCGCGCTCGCGGAACTGGCTGGCCTTGGCTTGCATGCCCTGGGTCAGGGCGTCGGCTTCGCTCAGGCCTTGCTGGGCGGCGTAGTCGCGCACTTCCTGGGTGATCTTCATGCTGCAGAACTTGGGGCCGCACATGGAGCAGAAGTGGGCGGTCTTGGCGCTGTCCTTGGGCAGGGTTTCGTCGTGGAATTCGCGGGCGGTGTCGGGGTCCAGTCCCAGGTTGAACTGGTCTTCCCAGCGGAACTCGAACCGCGCCTGGCTGATGGCTTCGTCGCGCGCCCGGGCGCTGGGGTGGCCTTTGGCCACGTCGGCGGCATGGGCGGCGATCTTGTAGGCGATCAGCCCGGCCTTCACGTCGTCGCGGTTGGGCAGGCCCAGGTGCTCCTTGGGCGTGACGTAACACAGCATGGCTGTGCCCATCCAGCCGATCATGGCCGCGCCAATGGCGCTGGCGATGTGGTCGTGGCCGGGGGCGATGTCGATGGTCAGCGGACCCAGGGTGTAGAACGGGGCTTCGTGGCAGTGCCGCAGCTGCTCGTCCATGTTGGCCTGGATGAGGTGCATGGGCACGTGGCCGGGGCCTTCGATCATGGTCTGCACGTCGTGTTTCCAGGCCACCTGGGTCAGCTCGCCCAGGGTGTGCAGCTCGGCAAACTGGGCTTCGTCGTTGGCGTCGGCGCCGCTGCCGGGGCGCAGGCCGTCGCCCAGGCTGAAGGACACGTCGTAGGCCTTCATGATGTCGCAGATGTCTTCGAAGTGCTCGTACAGAAAGCTCTCGCGGTGGTGGGCGATGCACCACTTGGCCATGATGCTGCCGCCGCGGCTGACGATGCCGGTGCGCCGCCGGGCCGTCAGCGGCACATGGGCCAGGCGCAGCCCGGCGTGGATGGTGAAGTAATCCACACCCTGCTCGGCCTGTTCGATGAGGGTGTCGCGGAAGATGGCCCAGGTGAGGTCTTCGGCCACGCCGCCCACTTTTTCCAGCGCCTGGTAGATGGGCACGGTGCCGATGGGCACGGGGCTGTTGCGCACGATCCAGTCGCGGGTGGTGTGGATGTTCTTGCCGGTGGACAGGTCCATCACGTTGTCGGCCCCCCAGCGGATGGCCCACACCAGTTTTTCCACCTCTTCCTCGATGCTGCTGGTCACCGCCGAGTTGCCGATGTTGGCGTTGACCTTGACGCGGAAGTTGCGCCCGATGGCGCTGGGCTCCAGCTCGGTGTGGTTGATGTTGGCGGGGATGATGGCGCGGCCCCGGGCCACTTCGTCGCGCACAAATTCAGGCGTCATCACCCGGGGCAGCAGTGCGCCCATGGGGTTGCCCTGCAGGCGTTGGTGGCGGCTGGGGTCGCCGCCGGCGTTGTTCAGGACGGTGTCGGTCCAGGCGGCGGCGCGGGCGTTTTCGCGGATGGCCACGTATTCCATCTCGGGGGTGACGATGCCTTTGCGGGCGTAGTGCATCTGCGTCACGTTGGCACCCGATTTGGCGCGGCGCGGGGCGCGTTGCAGCGCGGCGGCTTCGGCCCGCAGCTGTTCGATGCGTTGCACCTCGGGATCGGTGCTGTCGCCACCACGGCGGTGGCCGTCGTCCAGGGCTTGGGCAGCGCGGCCCTCGTAGGTTTCGGTGTCGGCGCGGGCGTCGAGCCAGGGGCCGCGCAGGTCGGGCAGGCCGCGGCGCACGTCGATGGTGGCGCTGGGGTCGGTGTAGGGGCCGCTGGTGTCGTACAGGCTGACGGTGTCGCCGTTGGTCAGGCGCACCTCACGCAGGGGCACGCGGATGCCGGGGTGGATGCGCCCCGCTTCGTGCACCTTGGTGGAGGCGGGGAAGGGCTCACGGGTGAGCGACAGCAGCTGGGCGAGTTTGTCGGGGGCGTTCATGCGGGCATCCTTTGCGGTGGGGCAGCCGGGGTGGCAGGGTGCTCCGAAAGGATGGGCAGATCCGCACCCCATGAACGGGGGTGGTGCGCCGCCCCGGTGGGGGCAACGCGCGGATCGGGCTCTTCTTACGCCGGTACGAACCGGTTCAAGTTCACGGGTTTGGGTCTGACCATCTCAGCAACTGGGGCCGGTGCGGGTGGCACGCGGCGGGTTGCACCCCGGAGCGGGCGGGATTGTAGGGGATGTTGGCGGTGTTGTGGGGGCGGGTAGCACCCCAAATGCCGTGGGTTTGAGTTGGCTCAGGCGGGGGCTGTTTGTGCATTGCCGCCGCAGGGAGGGCCGACCTACCATGCTCGGATGACCAGTCTCAGTCTTGATCCCGTGGTGTCGGGCCGGGCCGGGCTGCGCAAGACCCTTCGCCAGTTGCGCCTGGGTTTTGCGGGCATGACCTTGCTCATTGTGTTGGTCGTTGCGGCGTTGGCGTGGCGTTCGTGGCGCGAGGAAAAGGACCATGAGCTGCTCTACCTCAGCTCGCTGGTGGAGATCACGGGCAAGTCCTTGGATGGGTATTTCGCCACCCATGCGCGGGCGTTGCGGCACTTGGGGGCGGAAATCCTGGCCAGCCGTGCGCCCCTGTCCAGAGAGGCCACCCGCCACCTGCTCATCCAGACCCGTCGGGGCCATCCCGACCTGTTGCATGTGGTTCTGTTCCTTCCCGATGGGCGAGCGGTCATGGCGGACGATGCCGATCCCGGTCCCCGCCGGATGGATGCCGGGGCGCGGGAGTCCTTCCGGCTGGCGCTGGACAACTTCCAGCGCGGGCAGGATTTCGACATTGGGCGCGTGCTCAAGGTCCACCCGGACGGCGATTGGGTGATTCCCCTTCGGTTGGGGGTGCGCAACCCCGAGGGGCAGTTGGTGTTTGTGCTGTCGGCGGCGTTGCCGGTGAGCCGCCAGCAGGTGTTCTGGCAAGGGGTGCCGTTGCCTCCGCAATCGGCCCTGGGGCTGATCCGCGACGATGGCTTTCTCATCAGCCGCTTTCCCGAACCGAACGCCATGGACTATGAGGAGGCCTATGGCAAGCCACGCAATGGGCAGCTCAGGGAATACCTGGTGTCGCACCAGTTCCCGTTGCGGGGGGTGACCGAGGGCTACAACAGCGTGTCCAAGGCGGACTACCTGTTTGCATTCCACCGGCTGTCCACGTCGCCCCTCACGGTGTTCGTGTCCACGCCGCTGGGCAATGTACGCAACAACTGGTTCAAGCAGTCGGAGTTTTCCGTGGTGCTGCTGGTGTGCCTGCTGGTGGGCGGATACGGTGTGTACCGGCGATCCAGTCGGCAGCTCCTTGTGTGGGACTCCGAGCGGGCGGCGCATGAAAGCCAGGTGGAGTTCCTGGCGCAGCACGATCCGTTGACCGAGCTGCCCAACCGGCTCCTGGCTTCGGACCGTTTTCGGCAGGCGGTGGCCTTGGCCGAGCGCAACCAGGCGCGGGTGGCGCTGTTGTTTCTGGACTTGGACTACTTCAAGGGCATCAACGATTCGTTGGGGCACGACATCGGTGACCTGCTGTTGCAGGAGGTGGCCCATCGGTTGAACCAGCGCCTGGGCGCCTCTGACACCCTGAGCCGACAGGGCGGGGACGAATTCCTGGTGATGCTGGCCGATGTGCACAACCCCGATGTGATGGGGCAGGTGGCGCAGGCCCTGCTGGATGCGCTGAAACAGCCCTTTCACATTGATGGCCACGAGCTGGTCATCAGCGCCTCCATCGGCATTGCGGTCTACCCGGACGATGGCCATGACTTCGGCACCCTGCTGCGCAAGGCCGACACCGCCATGTACAAGTCCAAGGACTCGGGGCGCAACACGCATCTGTTCTACACCGAACAAATGAACGTCGACGCCGACGAACGCCTGAAGGTCAGGGGGTGGTTGGCGCAGGCCCTGGCGCAGGACCGTTTTGTGCTGCATTACCAGCCGCAGGTGCGGCTGGGCAGTGGCGCGGTGATGGGTTTTGAAGCCCTGATCCGCTTGCAACAACCGCTGGTGGGCTTGCTGCCGCCTGGACGCTTCATCGCCACGGCGGAAGACACCGGGCTGATCGTGCCCATGGGCCTGTGGGTGCTGCACCAGGCCTGCGCCCAGGCCCAGCGTTGGCGCAGCGACGGCTGGGACGACCTGGTGGTGGCGGTCAACATTTCGGCCGTCCAACTGCGGCGGGGCCATCTGGAGCAGGACGTGCGGGCGGCGCTGCTGGCCTCGGGCTTGCCCCCGACCCACCTGGAGTTGGAGCTGACCGAGTCGCTGTTGATCGAAGACCCGGAACACGCCCTGACCACGCTCAACGGGCTCAAGGCCATGGGGGTGCGCCTGTCCATCGACGACTTTGGCACTGGTTACTCCAGCCTGGCCTACCTCAAGCGCTTCAAGGTGGATCGGCTCAAGATCGACCAGTCGTTTGTCCGCGATTTGCGGGACAACCCGGACGATGCCGTCATCGTGCAGGCCATCATCCAGATGGCGCATTCTCTGGGCTTGGTCACCATTGCCGAGGGGGTGGAGGACGAAAACACCAGCCAGCAGCTGCGTGATTTGGGCTGTGACGAGGCCCAAGGCTACTTCTGGGGCCGCCCGATGGATGTCAAGCAGGTTGATGAATACCTGCTTAAAGCCTCTTCGGCGTAAAGTGCCCCGCAGTGATCGGAACAGAACAAAGGGCTTCTTCAGGAGACGACAACCATGAAC
The DNA here is from genome assembly GCA_036276615.1 of Burkholderiaceae bacterium. Taxonomy (GTDB): domain Bacteria; phylum Pseudomonadota; class Gammaproteobacteria; order Burkholderiales; family Burkholderiaceae_C; genus UBA2334. The sequence continues at coordinate 5,552 of DASUON010000123.1, read as the reverse complement.
GTTCAGAACATCACGATTTCCGCCCGGCTCAAACTGAGTTTTGGGGCCATGGTGGCGCTGTTGCTGGTGCTGGTGGCCAGCGCCACCTTGCAGATGCAGGGTTTGCGAGCGGCCTCGCTGGACCTGTCGGACAACTGGATGCCCAGCATTCAGCACCTGAGCACGATGAACACCAAGGCCAGCGACTTCCGCTTGACGGAGTTTCAGCATGTGCTCAACACCGATGACAAAGCCATGAGCCAGATCGAGGCCAAGCTGAATGCAGAGTTGGCCGACTTCAATCAGCAACGCAACGCCTACGTCTCGTTGATTTCCAGCCCCGAGGAAAAAGCAATTTGGGACAGTTTCGAGGCCGAATGGAAGCGTTACCTCGAAATCCACGGCAAGGTGGTCGAGCTTTCCCGCCAGAACAAGAATGACGAGGCCAAGGCCTTGCTGGAAGGTGAGGCGGCCAAGGTGTTCCACCACGCGGGGGAATTGCTGCAGAAGGACGTGGACGAGAACGTCAAGGGCGGGGCGGCATCCAGCAAAAGCGCGGGCCGGACTTACCAGACCGCGTTGACCGTCATGGGGGGCGTGACCCTGGTGGCCGTGGTGCTGGCACTGGTCATGGCGACATGGATCATCCGCTCCATCAGTGCGCCGTTGGAACAGGCCGTCAACGTGGCCGAGCGCGTGGCCGAGGGCGACCTGACGGTGAGCATCCAGGCCAACCGGGGGGATGAAATGGGCACCCTGCTGCGGGCCATGGAGAAGATGACCCGCAACCTCACTGGCATCGTGGCCACGGTGCGCGGCGCCAGCGACTCCATTGCCACGGGGTCTGATCAGATTGCCACCGGCAACGCCGATCTCAGCCAGCGCACCGAAGAACAGGCCTCGTCACTGGAGGAAACCGCGGCCACCATGGAAGAGCTGGGTTCCACCGTCAAGCAAAACGCCCAGAATGCCCGTCAGGCCGATCAACTGGCCCAGCAAGCATCCACGGTGGCGTCTCACGGGGGCGATGTGGTGGGACAGGTGGTTCAGACCATGAAGGGCATTGACGAGGCTTCCCGCAAGATTGCCGACATCATCTCGGTCATCGACGGCATTGCCTTCCAGACCAACATCCTGGCCCTCAACGCAGCGGTCGAAGCCGCACGCGCGGGCGAGGCCGGGCGCGGTTTTGCCGTGGTGGCGGGCGAGGTGCGCACCCTGGCCCAGCGCAGCGCCCAGGCGGCCAAGGAAATCAAGGACCTCATCACCACCAGCGTGGAGCGGGTGGGGCAGGGCTCGGCCCTGGCCGACAAGGCCGGTCACACCATGGAGGAAATCGTGCAGGCCATCCAGCGCGTGACCAGCATCATGGGAGAGATTGCCAGTGCCAGCACCGAACAAAGCGATGGTGTGGCCGCCGTGGGCAACGCCGTCAGCCAGCTCGACCAGGTGACGCAGCAGAACGCCGCGCTGGTGGAAGAGAGCGCCGCCGCAGCGGCCAGTCTGAAACAACAAGCCCAAACACTGGTTCAGGCGGTCAGCGTGTTCCGGGTGAATGAAGGGGCATCGCTCGCCGGAGCCCCTTTGCGGCTCAGCCACCGGACCTGAGCTGCAACGACCCTGCTCAACCTCAGGGCTGTCGGCGTGTGCTGGCCGTGCGACGCAGGTGAGGCACCGTGGTCAGCGCCAGCAAGGCGGTAACCAGCATCAGCGCCCATTGGGTCAGGGTGGGCACACCCGACACCGACCCGCTGGCCGCGCTGGGCACGGTGACCGAAATGGTGGCCGAGTTGCTGACGCCGGGCCCGGAGTCAGACACCGTGTAGGTGGCGGTGGCCGTGCCGGTGAAACCTGCCGCCGGGGTGAAGGTCACCACGCCCGTGGCGGCGTTCACCGACCACGTGCCCTGACCGGCGATGGTGTTGGCCAGCGTGACGGTGCCCACCGTCAGGGTGTTGCCGGTGCCGGGCACATCGTTGTTCAGCACGCTGATGTTGACGGGGGTGACGGGGGCCGTGGAGGCCGTGTCGTTGTTGGCCACTGGCACGCTGCTGGACGCCAGGTTGCGCACCGTGACGCTGATGGTGGCCTGGTTGCTCACGCGGTTGAGCGAATCCGAAATGGTGTAAGGCACGCTCACCGTGCCGACGAATCCGGCCACAGGCGAGAACGTGACGGTTCCGTTGTTGTTGGAGGTGAAGGTGCCTTGACCCGCCACCGTGGTGGTGGTTTGCACCCCCGGAGTGGCGGGGTCCAGGTCCACCGTGTTGCCGCTCAGGGTGCTGCCCGAGGGGGCGGTGTCGTTGGACCACACGGACAAGGTGATGGCGGTGTTGAAGTTGGTGGTGGCTGCGTCGTTGGATGCCTGGGGAGCGGCCAGGCTGTCGTTGTCCTGGATGGTGAAGGTGATGTTGGCGTTTTGGGCACCACCGCACACGCTGGTGGACTGGATCTGGAACGCGCCGGGGTTGGGGTTGACGGTCAGTTGAACGGTTTCGCTGCCTTCAAGCAGGCCATCGTCGAGCACCGTGATGCCCAGCGGAATGGAGGTGGTGCCGTCGTAGCTTCCCGCGGGAATGGTCACGTTGAAGGTTGCGAGCCCGTTGGGCGTGGTGAAGTCGGAGCCCAGTGTGGCGGTGCCACCTGTGACACTGACGGACACGGTTTGGGCGCTGGGAAAGTCGCCCGACACCTTGATCCCCAGGCTCAGCGCACCAGCCGACTCACTGGCCAGGACGTTGTCTGCCGTGCCCGACGACAACTCGATGAACGGCGTCAGGCGAACGGAAATGTTGTCCAGGAAGTTGCCGAAGGTCAGGTTGCCGCCATTCGATGCCAAGGCGCCGAAGTTGAAGGCTGTGTCCCCCGAGGCTCCGTTCCAGGTGAATGCGCCGCTGTAATCGCCCCACTGGGTGCCGCTGACGTTGGCGCCTGAGGCCGCACACGCGGTGTTGGTGGTGATGGAGGTGCCGTTTTGGCAGGCGTCGATGGAGGTGTTGGCCGCGAGGCCGGTGGAAGCGGTCAGCACCATGCCCACCGCCGGGGTGGCCCCGACGTAAAACTGCATCTGGTCCACGCCGGTGCGCCCGCGGTGGCTCAGGCTCCAGGTGACTTGCTCGCCGTTGTTGATGCACAGGGTTTGCGACAGCGTGGAGGCCTGTTCCGCGTTGAGTTCGGCCAGCACTTTGCCTGCACGTGCAAAGACGCCTGCTTGTCCGTTGGCCCACAGCTCAATCAGTTTGCCCGTGGCGGGGGCCAGCGGGGCGGGACAGGAGCCGCCCGATGGCGCTTGGGAGGTGTGGGAGGTTGTCCAGCCGGGGATGGTGCTGTCGGGCACCTGTGTCCAACACGCGGTGTTGGAGGCCAATGCCGGGATTTCAAAGCTGCCGTTGTAAAAGCTTCGTTGCACTGCGGCGTGGGCCGACACACTGGTCAGACCCCACAGGCACAGGGCCGCCAGGATGGAGGTGGACCTGTGCGGGGGGAGGCAGGGAGTCGTGCGTGACAGAAACATGATGAAGCCCGTGGGGTATGGATTTCGAAACACAGGATTTTAATTAGTGAATTATTCCAGTCATCCCATCTCTCAAAGGCGTAGGCCTCGTTGTGTGACGGAATGCACATGCCACGCCATGCCGTGGTTTGAAGGGGCAATGGCGTGAAAAACGGAAAACCGTCATCCTGGTGGCCAGGTGTCCGTTTTTCCGTCACTGGGTGGGCGTGCATGCCCTGATTTCTGCACCAGCAAGGGGAAAATCCGTTCCATTGCTGTGCAAAACCTAGGGTTTGCCCTTGATGGCATGGCGCTTGCGATAACGGATGCACAACCGACGCCAACCATGAAACGCCTCATGCTTTTTCTCTTGTTCCTGGGCTGTGCCTTTGTGGCGCGGGCCGAGGTGCCTGCATCGGGCACGCTGAACAAGATCTCGCAGACGGCCACCATCAACCTGGGGCACCGGGAATCCTCCGTGCCGTTTTCGTACTTCGATGCGCGGCGGCAGGTGGTGGGTTACTCGCACGACCTCATGTTGAAGGTGGTGGAGTCCATCAAAGCCGAGTTGAAACTGCCCGCGCTGGTGGTGAGGCTGGTGCCCGTCACCTCGCAAAACCGCATTCCGCTGGTGCAAAACGGGTCGGTGGACCTGGAGTGCGGCTCCACCACGCACAACCGGGAGCGGGCGCGGCAGGTGGCGTTTTCGGTGTCCATCTTTCAGACCAGTTCTCGCCTGTTGACCCGCCGGGATTCGGGGGTGAACGAGTTGTTCGACCTTCAGGGGCGGCGGGTGCTGGTCACCGCGGGCACCACCAGCGAACGTGCGCTGATGCTGCACACCGAGTCCACCGGCACCCGGTTCGAGCGGGTCTCCGCCAAGGACCATGGCGATGCCTTTGCCTTGCTCCAGCAGGGCCGGGCCGATGCCTTCCTGATGGACGAGGCCGTGTTGCATGGGTTGCGGGCCAAAGCCGACCGACCTGATGACTGGCAGGTGGTGGGCAAACCCATGGCCCCCGAGGTGTATGCCTGCATGCTGCGCAAGGACGACCCCGGCTTCAAGTTGCTGGTGGACCGCAGCCTGACCCGGTTGATGCAGTCGGGCGAGGCCCTGAAGATCTACCGACGGTGGTTCCAGAGTCCCATTCCAGGCCTGGGCATCAACCTGAACTGGCCACCACCAGAGCCGCTGCTTCGGTTGTACCGACAACCGTCCGATCAGCCCTTGGACTGATCACTCCCCTTCCACTTTCCCTGGCTGACCTTGACCTGATGGGTGCTGTGCCCCAGCGGCAGGGGTGGCTGTGGCCCACGTTTTGTTCAACTGTTTTTCCAACCCCCTCCAAAGGAGTCCTCATGAAAAAAACCGTGCTTGCTTTTGCCGCCGTGCTGGCGACCGCATCGGCTGTGGCCCAGCCCACCGACACCCTGAAGAAGATCAAGGACTCCGGTGCGGTGACCATGGGGGTGCGTGAAAGCTCGGGGGCCTTGTCCTACACCCTGGGCGATGGCAAGTACGTGGGTTACCACGTTGAAATCTGCCAACGCGTGCTGGCCGACATCCAGAAGCAGTTGGGCTTGGCCAAGCTGGACATCAAGTACCAGCCCGTGACCTCGCAAAACCGCATTCCCCTCACGCAGAACGGCACGGTGGACATCGAGTGTGGTTCCACCACCAACAACGCCACGCGCCAGAAGGACGTGTCCTTTGCCGTGACCACGTTCGTGGAAGAAGTGCGCATCGCGGTCAAGGCCAATTCGGGCATCACCTCGATCAACCAGCTGGCTGGCAAGAAGGTGGCCACCACCACCGGGACCACCTCGGTGCAAACGCTGCGCAAGCACGAGCGTGCCCACGGGGTGGACTTTGAAGAGGTGTTTGGCAAAGACCATGCCGACAGCTTCCTGCTGCTGGAGTCCGGCCGTGCCGACGCGTTCGTGATGGACGGTGCCATCCTGGCCGGCAGCATCGCCAAGGCCAAGAACCCGGCCGATTTCAAGGTGGTGGGCGAGGTGTTGTCGGTGGAGCCCATCGCCATCATGTTCCGCAAGGACGACGCGTCCTTCAAGAAGGCGG
>DASUON010000122.1:0-2405 GCA_036276615.1 Burkholderiaceae bacterium | reverse complement strand
CCTCGACACCGCCGAGATGTATTCCGTGCCGCCCCGCGCCGAAACCTTCGGCGCCACCGAAACCATCCTGGGCCACTGGTTTGCCTCGCGCCCCGGGGCGCGCCAGAAGGTGGTGCTGGCCAGCAAGGTGGCCGGGCCGTCACGCGGCATGCCCTGGATCCGCGGCGACGAGGCCGGGCTGACCAAGGCCGAAATCCTCACCGCCTGCGACAACAGCCTGCGCCGCCTGCAGACCGACGTGATCGATCTGTACCAAATCCACTGGCCGGCCCGCAACACCCCGTCTTTCGGGGCGCTGTACTTTGACGAGCGCAAGGACTACCCCTGTGCCAGCATCCACGAGCAGCTGGAGGCCATGGCCGAGCTGGTCAAGGCGGGCAAGGTGCGCGCCATCGGCCTGTCCAACGAAACACCCTACGGCGTGCACGAGTTCGTGCGCCTGGCCGAGCAGCACGGCCTGCCCCGCGTGGCCACGGTGCAAAACCCCTATTGCCTCATCAACCGCAGTTGGGAAAACGGCCTGGACGAAACCTGCCACCACCTGGACGTGGGCCTGCTGGCCTACTCACCCCTGGGTTTTGGCCTGCTGACCGGCAAGTACGACGAGGGCGGCATCCACCACCCCGTCTCGGAAGACGCCAAGCGGGGCCGCATGGCGCTGTACGAGCGCATGAAGTCGCAACGCTGGGGCCGCCCCGAGGCCATGGACGCCTCGCGCCGCTACAACGCGCTGGCGCGTGAACACGGCCTCACCCCCACCCAGCTGGCGCTGGCCTTCTGCTACCGCAACCCCAAGGTGGCCAGCACCATCATCGGCGTGACCAGCCTGGCCCAACTGGACGAATGCCTGGACGCCTGGAGCGTGCAGCTCACGCCCGAGCTGCTCAAGGCCATCAACGCCATCCGCTGGGAAAGCCGCGATCCGGCGCAGTGAGGGCGTGGGCCTGCGGGCCTGAGCCTGGGCCTGCGCCCAGCCGCTCAAGGCAGCAGCGGATGCAACCCCGGGGGCAGTTCGGAAAAACCCAGCGTGGTTTTCTGGACGCCCTGGGGGGTGGTGAGCTCCAGCACGTAACACATGGCCTCGGGGTGCGGGGCGGGGGCGGGCTGGCGGGTGTCTTCAAACAGCTGTTGCACGCTGGCCAGCTGGGGGGCGTTCAGGCTGTGCAGCGGGTGCACACGCCAAGGGCGCAAGGTGGGCAGCATGCCGCCCACGCGCTGGATGCTGAGTTGGCCTTCCATGGGCCGGGGATCATGCCACAGGGCCTTCGCCGGGGCCGATGACGCCCACCGCGGTCCAGGCCTTGCGCACGCGTGCCTGCACGGTGGCTCCGAAGTAGTCGCCCGCCACGGAGATGGTTTCGCTGGCGCATTTCTTGAAATCGGCGTTGTCGCGCAGCCGCTCGGTCAGGGTGATGTACCAGATCTTGCCCGCCACCTCCCAGGCCGGTTTGCCGATGGCCACGGCGGCCAGGTGGAAGGCCTTGTTGGGAATGCCGGAGTTGTAGTGCACCCCGCCCCAATCGCCCTCGGCGTTGAGCGGCATGTTCAGGTAGCCGTTCATGTGGTCGGGCTGCGGGTCGGCTCCAAACATCATGTCGCTGTAGGCGGTGCCCGGGGCCGACATGGAACGCAGCGCCATGTCTTCCATGCCCAGCTTGTTGAACAGGCCCTTGCCCACGCTCCAGTCTGCGCTGCGGGGTTTCTTTTCGCCCTTGGCCCATTGGCGCACAAGCACACCAAACACGTCGGAAAAGTGCTCGTTGAGTGCGCCGCTTTGCCCTTCGTAGCGCAAGCCGGCCTCGTGCTGGGTGATGCCGTGGGCCAGTTCATGCGCCACCACGTCCAGGCACAGGGTCATGCGGTTGAACATCATGCCGTCGCCGTAGACCATCTGAGAGCCGTTCCAGAACGCGTTGTCGTAGCCCCGATCGGGCAACTCCTGGTAGTGGACGGACGAGGTCAGCGGCAGGTTGTTGTTGTCCAGCGAGGCGCGGCCAAACAGCTGGTTGAAGAACTCGAAGGCCTTGCCGCTGTGGTCGTAGGCCTCGTTCACCGCCACGTCCTTGGAGGCTTTGCTGCCTTCCTTGCGCACTTGTTTTCGCAGCAGGTCGGTGCTGTGGCCGCAGTCGAACACCCGCCGTTTCAGCGTGGGGGTGGGGCCGGCGGCTGGCGCGCGCTGGGGCGAGGTCAGCATGGCCATGCGCATGGTGCGGATCTGGTGCGCCGAGCGGCTGAGCGCCTGCAAGGCTTCGAGTGTGGGGGCGTCTTTCACATGCTGGCGCAGGTGCTCTGCCATGTAGGGCGGCATGACCAGGCAGACGGGCAGGGCTTCACAGGCGGGGCGGTAACGGGCAGGGTGCATGAGGGTTCTCGCATGGGTGGCCATGGGGCGTCGCTGCCAAGTT
>DASUON010000121.1:0-7458 GCA_036276615.1 Burkholderiaceae bacterium | reverse complement strand
CCCCCCCTTTTCCACTCCCCAAACCACACCGGAAAACCTACAGTCCAAACACCGTGAACGAGATACACCCGCTTGGAGGCCCCATGACCGCACACCCCCCCTCCATCAAGCCAGGCACCGTGTGCCGTGCACTGGCCATCGCAGGCCTGTTGCTGCCGTTCACCTCGCACAGCCAATCGCTGGACCACTTCGCGCGCGAATGGGTCGATCAGGCCATGGCCAGCGCCCCAACCAGCCAGGGAGGCATCACGCTCCGTCCCGAAGTGGTGATGGGCACCTTGGACCCCCGCCTCCAACTCGCACCTTGCGCCCGGGTGGAGCCCTATCTACCCAGAGGCACACAACTCTGGGGGCGCAGCCGCATCGGCCTCAAATGCGTCGAGGGCCCTGTGGCCTGGAATGTGTTTCTCCCCATCACCGTCAAGGCCTGGGGCCCGGCGTGGGTGGTCAAACGGACAGTTCCAGCCAACACCCCCGTCACCCTGGCCGACGTGGAACAGGTGGCTGAAGTCGACTGGGCGGACCATCGGTCTGCCGTGTTGCCTCAGCTGGAACAATGGCAGGGCATGCTGGCGGCCTACACCTTGACACCCGGCCAACCCCTCAGGGAAAACAGCGTCCGCGCCCCCCAAGCGTTCGGGGCGGGCAGCCAAGTCAAAATTGTGGCGACGGGCCCTGGCTTCCAGTTGACGGCCAGTGGTCAAGCCATGACCACCGGTTATGTGGGGCAGGTCGCCCGGGTCAAGCTTGAAAATGGCAAGGTGCTGACCGGCAAAGTGCGTCCCGAGGGCAGTGTTGAAGTAAATATTTGATAGCATCCGGTTCATGCCATGTATGAACCGGACCACAAATAGGCTGGGTTTCTGCGTTTTTTTGAGCGATCGGGGTTAAAGTTTGGCGAAATCCCGCCGATAGTCTTTCCAAACCGCCCTGACGAGGGCTTGGAGAGTGCCATGAAACTTGACCTGATGTCCGAAATTCAGACTGGTACACCCCCAGCGGGTGCAACCAAGCCTGCGGAACGTCCTGCACCCAGTGGTGCAACGGGCGCAGGTCGTTCCACGTCCCGCAGCAACAGTGCCTCATCCACCGCAATGGGGGTCACGGTCACGTTGTCTGCACAAACGCAGTCTTTGTCCGCCCCCGGAACCAGTGAAGTGGTGGACACCGGCAAGGTGGAAGCCATGCGCTCTGCCATCCAGAGTGGCAGCTTCAAGGTCAATGCCGAAGCCATTGCCGACAAGCTGCTGTCCAACGCCAAGGAAATGCTCACCGCCGCTCGCCGTTGATGGCGTCACCACGGTATCCTCAGGGAATGCCAACGTCCGCAACACCACCCAGCGCGCTTTTTCAAACCCTCTCAGGCCTGCTGGATGGCGTGCAGGCCGCGCTTCTGCAGCAAGATGCCGATCAGGTTGAGCACGCCTGCAAAGCCCTGATGCAAGGGCTGTCGGCCGAGTTGAGCCAGCAGTCAAAAACCACCATCACCCGCGCCATGACAGGGGCCGAGGCCGAGTCACTGGCCAGCCGCTTCTCGTTGCTTCGCCAAAGTCTTGCACAGCTGTCCGCCGCCAATGGCCGACAGCTGTCGGTGTTGCTGCCGGAACAGTTGCCCAGCGCCTATGGTGGCAAATCGGCCTTCGGCTCTCCCAACCGATTCACCCACCTCAAGTCCTACCAAGCCTGAGTCCGATCACTCCAACGGCAGGAAATCCGTCTGATAGGTCCGTGAACCCACCTGCACGGGCTGATGGTCCCCTTTGCTTTGACGCATGGCCTGAGCAAACGCGGCAAGTTCGTCTGCCCCGATGGGCTCCACAGAGAGGCGACGATCCTCCAGCACGGTGTCCGGAAACCCATCCTTGCCACCGTCGGTGGCACGCCGGGCGGGCACAGGTCCGTCCCAGCTGGGCGGAACGGCGGGTTTGGGACCGGTCGGCCGTCGACGATCCGCCACCGGCACCGGAACCGCTGGAGCTGGCGCATCCAAACTCTGCCGCTCAATGCGCCAATACACATTGGTCACTTTCACGCGGTAGCGGGTGGCCGCAGCATGGGTGATCTGGGCCTCCATGGCATTCCACTCCCCTGAAGCCTCCAACACCCGACCTGCAGAAGGCGCCAACAAATCCACCATGACCGCATAACGATGCCCGCGTTCATCCAGGCGGGCCACGTTGAGGCGATACGCCAGCGGCGGCACACCATGGCTGGCCAACACCTCCCGGATGGACTCGAACACCATTTCCCGACGGAAGATCATGCGCTCTTCCAGGGTCATGAGTTTTTGTCCGGGCGGTGGCTCCTGTGCCACGACCGGTGCGCTTGACGACTTCACCCCCAGCAACCGCTTCAGCCAATTCACTTGAGACATTCGCGCCCCCTCCGATCACACACATCACCGGCACACCGCCGTCATGCGAGTGTAAGATGCCCAGCCCCCCTGCCCCGAACCCTCAACTGGAAACATTGCCCTGGTGGAACCTCTTTTGCCTTTCGTCAAAGCCCTGGCCATCGTGCCTTTGACGTTGCTGCCCATCATCAACCCCCTGAGCGGGGCGCCCGTGTTCATGACCACCACTGGTGGGCATGCCGCGGTGATCAAGCCGCTGGCCCGGCAAGTGGCCATCAACTGCTTTGTGGTGCTGGTGGTGTCCATGCTGGTGGGCACCTATGTCCTGGACCTGTTTGGCATCTCGTTGCCCATCGTCCGGCTGGGGGGTGGGCTGCTGGTGGCCACCACCGGCTGGCGGATGTTGAACCACCAGGACAGTGACGATGTGAGGGCTGCCGTGGCCCACCAGACCGAGGTCGGGCTGACCGAGGTCGACATTGTTCGCCGGAGTTTCTTTCCCATCACCTTTCCCCTGACCACCGGACCCGGTTCCATTGCCGCCGCCATTGCGCTGGGGGCGAAACTGCCCAGCACACCCGCTTTGTATGTGGTGGGGGCGTTCGTGGCGCTGCTGGGAGCCGCCATCACCGCCGGTGTGATTTACCTGGTCTACAGAAACTCCGCCCGCCTGCTGGCGCACTTTGGCGAGATCGGCACCCTGGTGATGATGCGCCTGTCGGCATTTGTGCTGCTGTGCATCGGCATTGAAATCATGTGGACGGGCTGGACCGAGCTGAACGCACTGACCACCAACTGACGAGGCTCCACATGCACGCTGCGCCCCCAATGCCCATCCGGCAAAACGCCGTGCGTTCGTTCACCCACTCGGCCTTGTTTCCCGCATCCGCCCCCATCAAACGACATTGGACAAAACGCTTGGTCGTGACGCTGGCCTGCTTGGTCGCGGCGGCCCCCGGTTTGGCGGAGCAGGTGGGAGAAGTCACCACCGTGTTCAAATTTGTCGGCGCCAACCACAAGATCGTGGTCGACGCCTATGACGACCCCAAGGTCAACGGCGTCACCTGTTACGTCTCGCGGGCCAAGACTGGCGGACTGGCGGGCACCTTCGGCCTGGCCGAAGACAAGGCCGAAGCCTCCATCGCCTGCCGCCAAGTGGGCCCCATCTCGTTCACCGGCAAGCCGCTCAAGCTGCAAGAAGATGTCTTCAGCGAGCGCATTTCACTGGTGTTCAAGAAGCTCACCGTGGTTCGCATGGTGGACCCACGGCGCAACACCCTGGTGTACCTGACCTACTCTGACCGCCTCATTGAAGGTTCACCTCAGAACAGCGTCACCGCGGTGCCGTTGGACGCCTCCATCGTCATTCCCCTGAAATGAAAATCCCCCGGTCAGTGGGTTCACCGACCGGGGGATTGAAGCCTGACCACCGTCAGACCTCCGCCGCCATCAACGCGGCACCATGAACACCGCCTTTTCACGGACGCCGTGCGGATCGTCCCCGGTGCTCTTCACTTCAAAATGGATGGGATAGGTGCCCGGCTGCTCGGTCCCCGGAGGAACCTGCACACGCACGGCCACGGCGCGCACTTCGGTGGGCAGAACATCCACCTGAGTCTCGGCGTCTGACCCCATTCGCAGCCCCGGCAGGCCGTCCACCGAAATGCTGTAGCGCTGCGTGCTTTCGGTCGCATTCATCACCTGCAAACGGTAGATGTTCTCGACATAGCCCTGGTCCACGATGCGCGCCAGAGCCCCGCGGTCACGGATCACATCGACCTTGAGCGGCACGCGCAGGTAGAGGCTGATGCCCAGCGCCACGCAGATGCCCGCCAGAATGCTGGTGTACACCAGCACCCGTGGCCTGAAGGCCCGGCGGATCATCTGGGCCGTGTTCCACCCGTTGTTCATGCCGTTCTGGGTGGAATACTTCACCAAACCACGGGCATACCCCACCTTGTCCATGACTTCGTCGCAGGCATCGATGCAAGCACCGCAGCCAATGCACTCGTACTGCAGGCCCTTGCGAATGTCGATGCCCGTCGGGCAGACCTGAACACACGCATTGCAGTCCACACAAGCCCCCAGACCCAAGGCCGCAGAGTCGGCCCCCTTCTTGCGCACACCGCGCGGCTCACCGCGCTTGGTGTCGTAGGTGACGATCATGGTGTCCTTGTCGAACATCGCGCTCTGGAAGCGTGCGTACGGACACATGTACTTGCAAACCTGTTCGCGCATGAAACCCGCGTTGCCGTAGGTTGCAAAGCCGTAGAAGAACACCCAGAAGGTCTGCCACGGCCCCAGGCTGGCGGCCAACGTCAGCTCTGCCAACTGGCGGATGGGGGTGAAGTAGCCCACAAAAGTGAAGCCCGTCCACAGGGCGAACAGCACCCACAACGCGTGCTTGGCCGTTTTGCGCCCGAATTTGCCCACGGAAAGATCGCTTTTGTCCAGACGAATTCGTGCTGCGCGATCACCCTCCACCTTGTGCTCTATCCACATGAAAATTTCGGTGTACACCGTCTGCGGGCAGGCGTAGCCACACCACAGCCGCCCGGCCACCGCGGTGAACAGGAACAACGCCAAGGCAGAAATGACCAGCAAGCCCGTCAGGTAGATGAAGTCCTGCGGATACAGCACCAACCCAAAGATGTAGAAGCGACGCGCCTCCAGGTCGAACAGCACCGCCTGCCGACTGTTCCAGTCCAGCCAGGGCAAGCCGTAGTACACGATCTGCGTCAGCCAGACCAAGGCCCAACGCCATTTCGAAAACAAGCCATGCACGGCCTTGGCATAAATGGCCTGACTGGACTGGTAAAGGGAAATCAGAACTTCCTTCTGGTCGTCAGGCTGCTCACTGCCTGACGTCGGAGACGGGGGAACTTGGGTCATGGTGGGGTCTGTCAAAAGGGGAAGTGGCCCGATTCTTTCCAATTTCCGTGCCAGACACGGTCGATCAGATCAAGGAAGGGGCGAATGCACGGTATTTTCGGCGAACAACGGCACTTGAAGCCTTAAAACCCGTCGGAGGTCAGGACAGAAGTGCAATCCCATGCAGCTGTTTACCCCCTCAGGCCCACGCCAGACTGACAACAATGGCAGTTTGACTGCCAGAGCCGTTTTCAGACGTAGCCCACCACCGGGGGGCGATGACGGATGTGCAGCGCCAGCCCCAGGGCATCCATGTGAGCCCCCTCCCGGCTCAGGATGGCGTGGGCCAGAGGCAAATAGCTGGACTCTTCACCGCGGGCATGCGCTTGGTAACGAGACACCAATTGGGCCAACGCCTCGGCGGGCAGTTCCACCTCCTGCCCCTTGGCCACCCGTTTGAGCGCGGGCTGAACCTGCTGCCACAGGGCCTCCAGCTCGCGGTGCTCGTGGGTGAGGGTTTGCGCCAACTCAACCATCCGTGCGCGTTCGTCTCCGGCAGCGGCGGCTGCTTCCACCGCCGGGAAGAGGGCCCGCTCTTCCTCTTCATGATGCTCATACATCACCAACTCGAAAAACCCCAACATCTCCTGCGCTGCGACCCGGGCTTTGGCGGCCGCTTCCACCCAGGCAGGCAGCTCGTGAAGCACAGACAACTTGCTCAGGATGCCCGCATGGCAGTTGGAGAAGTCATTCAAAGGGGTCTGGTCGGCGGCTGAGTGGGTGATGTTGTTCATGGTAGGGCTGACAGAGGGTTGAAAAATCGCAATTCATGCACCCCCAAAGTCTCCGTTCCCGCCGCCGTCAATGGCCTTGATTCACATCAAGCCTGCGCCACTGCTCCACCGCTTGAAGGGTGTTTTCCACGTGACGGTCCGGGCTGAGGCTGCTGTACACGTAGACGATCTTTCCCTGCGGGCTGATCACGTAGGAGATGCGATCGGCCGTGTTCGGCATGATGAACAAGCCTGCGTCGTACAACTTGACGATGCGAGCGCCTTCGTCCGCGGCCACCATGAACTTGTTGCGGCACGCCTCGACCGAGAATTTCTTGAGGGTGTCGATGGTGTCGTTGGACACCCCCACCACCGTGGCGCCCAGGGCCGCAAATCGGTCTGTGGCTTCGGCAAAGTTGTGCGCCTCGATCGTGCAGCCCGAGGTGAAGGCCTTGGGGTAGAAGTACAGCACCACAGGGCCCTTCTTCAGGGCCTGGGCCAGCGAAAACGGCATGGCCTGGCCTGCCAGCGCGGCTTCGGTGCTGAAGTCCGGGGCGTCTGCGCCCACCTTCAGCGCGGCCTGCGACGGCAGGGCAAAACCTGCGGCCAACACACACGCCAACACCCGTTTGAACCAGTCCATTGTGTTCATGCGGTTAATCTCCTGCAAAAGTCCCATCATCCCACCGAACCTTGATTCAACACGCCACCATGATCATTGAAGTTGCCGACATCAGCATCCACCCCGAACAGCACGACGCCTTCAAAACGGCCATTGCCCACGGCGTCAAAACCGTGCTGTCTCAATCCAAGGGGTTTCTGGGCCACCAAATCCTGGCCGGGCATGAGAACCCGGGCCGCTTTGTGCTGGTGGTGAAGTGGGCCACCCTGGAAGACCACAACATCGGCTTCAGGGAGTCACCCGCCTTTGCCGAGTGGCGCGGGATCATCGGCCCGTACTTTGCCAAGGCCCCGCATGTGGAGCACTTCCACCTGAGCGACCAAAGCTGACACCCCGCCGCGCAGCGCTCAGCGGGGGTCGTCCACCTTCATGTTGGCCTTGACCACCTGGGCCAAGGCCGCAAAGGCCTTTTGCCGTTGCTCGGGCGACATGCGGGCCAGCTTCGCCTTGAACTCAGCCAGCGCAGCCAGCGGGTTTGACCCAGTGGGTTGCGCAGTCGCGTGCGAGGGTGACGGGGGCTTGGGTTGCATGAACAGACTCCGCAGGCGGTGAGATCTGCACAGTATCCACCGCAAGGCCACCCCGGTGAAACAAGCCGCAGACACCGCCTAAAAAACAGGCAAACTGTTTGCACCCCAGGCGCGGCGCGGGTCTGGCACATCCATCCTCACCCTGTCCCCAACTTATCCACAGAGTTGGTCCCGAATGCCTGGGATAAGTTGAAAACCTACAGCCAACCCCAGATGCGCCGAATCCAGTGCGGCAGCGTCAGCACCTGG
>DASUON010000120.1:0-6883 GCA_036276615.1 Burkholderiaceae bacterium | reverse complement strand
GTAGGTGAACAGCCACACCGGGCCGCTGATCCAGCGGTTGCTGGACACCCGCGCCACCGACAGCGGCAAGGCCAGGGCACCGCCCACCGCCAGCGACGCCAGCAGCAAGGCCAGCGCGTTGAGCGTGCCCTCCCAGAACAGTTCCAGGTTTTCCGGGCGGAAGATGACGTCGAATTCCATGGCTTGTCAGAACCGTCCGCGGCGCACGCCGACCGAGTAACGCTGTTCCAACCAGCGCAGGCCCACCAGTGACACGCTGGTGAACACCAGGTAAATGAGGCCCACCAAGGCCAGGAACACCAGCGGCGCGTTGGGGATGGTGCCCCGGGCCGCTGCACCGGCCTGCTTGGCCACGTAGGTCATGTCTTGCAGGCCCAGCAGCGACACCAGCGCCGTGGCCTTGAGCAGCACCAGCCAGATGTTGGTGAACCCGGGCAGGGCCAGGCGCACCATTTGCGGCAGGGTGGTGCGGGCAAACACCTGCCAGCCACTCATGCCATAGGCCCGACCGGCTTCCATTTGCCCCTTGGGTATGGCCAGGATGGCGCCGCGGAACACCTCGGTCATGTAGGCCCCGTAGATGAACCCGATGGTCACCACCCCGGCAATGAAGGGGTCGATTTCCACGTAGTCCTCGTAGCCCATGCCCTCCAACAACTTGTTCAAGCCGATCTGGCCGCCGTAGAAGATGAGGAGCATCAGCACCAGGTCGGGGATGCCGCGGATCAGGGTGGAGTACACCCCTGCCGCGGTCGAGGCCACCCGGTGCTCAGACAACTTGGCCAGAGCCCCCACCAACCCCAGCACCACCGACACCGCCAAGGAACCCAACGCCACCTCCAAAGCCAACAGGGCACCTTGAAAGATGGCGGGCAGGTATTCGTTCATGGGCGGTACGGATCTGGAGTCAAACGCTGGGTTGGGGGCCGGAGTGGGGATCAGTCACCCCAGATGTCGGTGCCCTTGAAGTAGGTGTCGCTGATCTGTTGCCACTTGCCGTTGGCGCGGATGGTGCCAATGGCTTTGGTCAGGGCTTCCTTCAGGTCCTTGTCGGACTTGCGCACGGCGGCACCGACACCTTCACCAAAGTACTTGGGGAACTTGAGCGGCTGGCCCACAAAACCGAAGCCCTTGCCGTCGGGGGTGTCCAGGAAACCGCCCTTGACTTCCATGATGTCGGCCACGGTGCCGTCCAGGCGGCCGGACTTGATGTCCAGGTAGACCTGGTCTTGCGCTTCGTAAGGCACCACGGTGACGCCGGCCTTTTTCAGCTCGCCCATGGCGTATTTCTCTTGGGTGGAACCCTTGAGCACGCCGATCTTCTTGCCCTTGAGGCTGGCAGGAGTGCCGTCGGTCTTGATGTCGCTCTTGACCACGATTTGCGACAGCGTGTTGTAGTACTTGGTGGTGAAGTCCACCTGGCGCTTGCGCTCTTCGGTGATGGACATGGAGGAGATGATGGTGTCGTACTTCTTGGCGGTCAGGCCGGGGATCATGCTGTCCCACACCTGCTCGACGAACACGCACTTGGCCTTGACTTCGTCGCACAGCGCCTGGGCAATGTCCACGTCAAAACCAGTGGGCTTGCCATCGGCGGTCTTGAAGGTGAAGGGCTTGTAGGTCGGGTCGATGGCGACGCGGATTTCCTTCCACTCCTTGGCAGAGGCAGACAGGGAAACACCCAGGGCCAGGGCGGCCATCAGCAGGGACTTCTTCAGCATGGGGTTGAACTCCAACAATGAAACAAGAAAGACGCGCAACGTCAGTCGGTGACGTTCGGTGCGTGGGCACTTGTTGCAAGAAGCATGCCGTGGACGCGCTGCCAAACGTTTGCTGAGCCCGTGCACGCCCACCAAGCCGACCAGCATAGCACCGGTGCGGCCAGGATTTTCGGCCACTTGTAGAGGGTTTGCCCCAGTCGGGGTCGGGGCGGAGTTCAGGCAGGGCGGGCCCGCATCAGCGTGCTTTTGCCGAACAGGCTTTCGATCAGGTCCACGGCCAGTTCGGCGGTCCGGTTGCGCATGTCCAGCGCGGGGTTGAGCTCCACGATGTCCAGCGAGGCCAGGCGCCCCGTGTCGGCGATCATCTCCATGCACAGCTGGGCTTCGCGGTAAGTGGGGCCGCCGCGCACCGTGGTGCCCACGCCCGGGGCGATGTCGGGGTCCAGAAAGTCCACGTCCAGGCTCACGTGCAAATGGGTGTGGGCGTCCACCAGGGCCAGGGCCAGTTCCATGGTGTGGCGCATGCCCATCTCGTCGATGTAGCGCATGTCGTACACCTCGATGCCCATCTCGGCCACCCGGCGCTTTTCGCCCGCGTCCACGCTGCGGATGCCGATCTGCCGGATGTCCTTGGGGTTGAGCCGATGGCCGGGGCCGCCCAGGTCCACCAGCTCGTCGGGACCATGGCCACACAGGCAGGCCACGGGCATGCCGTGGATGTTGCCGCTGGGCGTGAGGGTGGCGGTGTTGAAGTCGGCATGGGCATCGAACCACAGCACCCGCAGCTTCTTGCCCACGGCCTTGCAGTGCCGGGCCACGGCGCTGATGGAGCCGATGGCCAGGCAATGGTCACCGCCCAGCATGATGGGCAGGCGCTGCGCTTGCAGCTCGGCCAGGGTGGCCTCGTGCAGGCTGCGGTTCCAGGCGGCCACTTCGGCCAGGTGCCGGTAGCCGCCCACCGCGGCCTGCCAGGGGTTGGGCGGGCCGGAGAGGTTGCCGCAGTCTTTCACGTCGTGACCCTGGGCCGCCAGGGCCGGACCCAGGCCCGCCACCCGCAGCGCTTCGGGGCCCATGCGCGCACCTTGGGTGCCCGCCCCCACGTCCGTGGGAACACCGATGAGGCTCACGCCCCGCAAGCTCGCTGGGTGCAGGGTCATGGGCGAGGCCCTTCAGCGGTGGGGGCTGGGGATGCGGCGGGTTGCGACCCATGGCGCAACGGGACCAAACCCTTGGGGTCGGAAGGGAATGCCAGCCACTGGACATCGGTGCCGCCGTTGCGCAGCACCCATTGGTTGATTTGAAGGGTGATGACCACGCCCGCGGTGAGGGCCAACACCAGGGCTCCCAGGCCCAAGGCGCACCAAAAAAGCCATGTGGTGGTGGCAACGTCGGGGGCCAGGCTGCGTCCGGCCACCCCCAGCACGGCGCCCAGTCCGAGCACCGCCAGAACGACCCGTGTGGCGAGGCTGAGGCGGGTGGGGTTGAAGAGCTTGGGCATGTGGGGTCCTTCCTGAGATGTGTTGTTTGAACGCTGGACTTTACGGGGCATCGATGCCGCCTTCAAGTCAGCGCCGCACAGGGTCGGGCGGCGGCTGACGCGTTCTGTCCCCGCACCAAGGCGTACAGATCCCGCGGGTTGGCCAGGGCCGGGATGAGCGGCAGGGGTTCGCCCAGGCCCAGGGCCGCGGCCTCGCGGGCGAGGTAGCGCAGGGCGCTGTAGTCCTCCAGCGCAAAGCCGACCGAGTCGAACACGGTGATCTGCCCCGGGTTGGAGCGCCCCACCGCCTGGCCCGACAGCACGCGCCAGAGCTCGGTCACGGCAAAGTGGGCGGGCATTTGCTGCAACTCGCCTTCCAGGCGGGTCTGGGGCTCGTACTCTACAAACACCGGCCCGGCGTGCAGCACCTGGGCGTCCAGCTCGGTCTTGCCGGGGCAGTCACCCCCCACGGCGTTGATGTGCATGCCCAGGGCCAGCATGTCGGCGGTGAGGATGGTGGCGTTGGTCTTGTCCGCGGTGACGGTGGTCACGATGTCGCTGCCCCGCACCGCCTCGGCGGTGCTGCTGCACACCGTGATGTGCAGGCCGCTGTCTTGCAGGTTGGCCACCAGCTTGGCGGTGGCGCTGGCGTCCACGTCGTACAGCCGCAGGTGGGTGATGCCCACCAGGTGCTGGAAGGCCAAGGCCTGGAACTCGCTTTGCGCCCCGTTGCCAATCAGCGCCATGGTGCGGCTGTCGGGTCGGGCCAGCACCCGGGCGGCCATGGCCGAGGTGGCGGCGGTGCGCAGGGCGGTGGTCAGCGTCAGTTCGCTCACCAACAAAGGCGTGCCGGTGAGCACGTCGGCCAGCACACCAAAGGCCATGACGGTGGGCAGGCCGTGCTGGGTGTTGCCCGGGTGACCGTTGACGTATTTGAAGGCGTATTGCGCCCGGTCGGCCACGGGCATGAGTTCGATCACGCCCACGTCGGAGTGGGCGGCCACGCGGGCCGTCTTGTCGAAGTCGGGCCAACGCAGGAAGTCGGCCTGGATGTGGTCGGCCAGCTCGCGCAGGCAGGTGGCCAGGCCTTTGTCGGCCACCAGGGTGGCCACGTCGGCAGGGCTCAGGAAGCGGATGGGGAGAACGGAGGATGTGGCGTGGCGCATGGCAGTCACCGAGGGTGTTGGGGGCTGGTGGTCAGTGTCCGATCCGGCGCTGCCAAATCAAATCAGCAGAAAGTTGTCAAAAGTTCAAAACCTTGAACAAAATGGCAAACAAAACTGACTTTTTGAATCATGGACGACCTGGACCAGCAACTGATTGCCCTGCTGCGGCAAAACGCCCGCGAATCCGTGGCCACGCTGGCCACCCGCCTGAAGGTGTCTCGGGGCACGGTCACCAACCGCATTGCGCGCCTGGAAGACCAGGGCGTCATCGTGGGCTACACCGTGCGCCTGCGGCCCGACGTGCAACCCAACGACATCCGCGCCTGGATGAGCATTGCGGTGGAGGGCAACACCACCCGGGTGGTGATTGCATCGCTGCTGGGCGAACCCGGGGTGGCCACCCTGCACGACACCAATGGCCGCTGGGACCTGCTGGCCGAGCTGCGGGCGGCCAACCTGTCGGACCTGTCGCAGGTGCTGGAGCGCATCCGCCTGATCAAGGGCATCCGCAGCACCGAGACCAGCATCCATTTGGAAACCTACCGAACCGCCTGAGTGGGGGCTGGGGGCGCTTCCCCCGTGGCCTGGCGGGTCAGCGCGGCTTCGGCCTGCAACCACTGGCAAAACGCGTCCACCTCGGGGCGCTGCGCTCCATGGGGGCCGCGCACCAGCCAATACGCCAGCGGCGAGTCCAGGCGGTGTTGCGGCAGCACCTCCACCAACGAGCCGTTGGCCAGGCTGTCGGCCACCAGGGGCATGCGGGCCAAGGCCACCCCCTGACCGGTCAAGGCGGCCTGCAGGATCTGGTGGGCGTAGTTGAAATACAGCCAGCGTTGGGGGGCCAGCCGTGCCGCGGAGGGGGGCCGAGAGCTCGCCGCCATGCGGGAAGCGGGCGTGGCCGCTGCCGCCGTTGAAGACGGGGTGTTGGCGTGTGTCAGCACCCAGCGCTGCCAGGTCAACCACTGCAGGTGGTGGGAGCGGTAGGCATCGCCCGCCTCGATCCAGGTGCACTGGGCCAGATCGGCCACCGAAGACACCGGTTGGCTGGCCAGCAGCCAGGGACTGGCCACCGGGGTCAGTTGCTCGCCAAACAAGCGGGTGGCATTGGGTGGCAGGTGGTCGTGGGTGGCGTAGCGCAGGGCCAGGTCCACATCGGCGGCCTGCATGTCCACCCGGGCGTCGGTGGCGTCGATGCGGATGTCGATGTCCGGGTGCGCCTGCTGGAAGGCCTCCAACCGCGGGATCAGCCACATGGACGCAAACGACGCCCAGGTGGTGATGGACACGCTGCGCCGCCCCAGGGTCTGGCGGATTTGGCGCACCGCATGGTCCAGCTGGTTCAGCGCGGGCAAGGTGGCCCGCACCAGCACCGCGCCAGCACTGGTCAGCGCCACGGAACGGGTGTGGCGGATGAACAAAGGGGTGCCCAGCTCGGTCTCCAGTGCCTGGATCTGGCGGCTCACGGCGCTTTGTGTCAGCGCCAGTTCGTCGGCTGCCGCGCGGAAGTTGAGCAGCCGCGCCACCGCTTCGAAGGTGCGCAGGGCGCCCACGCTCAACGGGCGGGTGCGGGGCAGGGAGGTGTTCATGGGGTGATGGAGGGTGAATTGATGTGATTTTCACATCAATACCGGGCAGAGCTTTCATTGGATTTGCAGGCCGTTCATCGCCATCATGGATGCCGGGGCCTGTGGAGGCCATCACCGTCAGGAACACACCATGTCAGCCTTTGCAGAACCGAATTTCGCCGCTCTTTCCGTCGCCGCCATGGGCGGTTGCATCGAGACCGTCACCGCCGACCGCGTGGTGGATCTGCTCACCCTGTGCGGCCTGCAAACCCATGACTTGATCGCAACAATGCCCACCCGCTGGTGGGGCGTGCGCGTGGATGGCATGTGGGTGGCCTGCGTGGGGCTGGAAACCCAGGGGGGCGTGGGTTGGTTGCGCTCGTTGGCTGTGCTGCCCCCGTGGCGCGGGCGTGGCCTGGCCTCGGCGCTGTGCCGCCACCTGGAGGTGTGGGCCGAGCAGGGGGGCTTGTCGGCGGTGTACCTGCTCACCACCCAGGCCCAACCCTGGTTTGCCGCCCGAGGCTACAAGGCCATGCCACGGGCCCAGGCTCCGGAGGTGCTGAACGGGTTTCGCCAGTTTGTTGACACCTGTCCTGCCCATGCCACCTTGATGTCACGCGCCCTCACCCAAGCCAACCAAGCCACCTGTACCTCCCCCGGGTCGGCGGCCCGGCCCGCACACGCGGGGGCTTGGCGCCTGGCCGTGGGCCACGCCCTGCAGCTCAATCCCAGCGTGCCACGCAGCTTGCTGCTGGTGCGGGGGCGGGCCTGGGTCACGTTGGACCAGGGGCCGGACACCCCCGATCGGGTGCTGGTGGCGGGCGACCGCTTGGACGTGCCGCCCGGCAGCCGCCTGGTCATGGAGCCGTGGCCGCAGGGGCCTGAAGACGCCGATCCAGTGCTGTTCGACTGGGCCGAGGTGCCGCCGCCAGCCCGGGCCACGTCAGCGTGCCG
>DASUON010000119.1:0-2230 GCA_036276615.1 Burkholderiaceae bacterium | reverse complement strand
ATCATGGCGGTCATCGGTTCCAGGTGGTCCACAGCATCAAAACGCCCATCAGCACCGGCTGGTGCAGCATGTAGTAGCTCAGGCTCCAGCGGCCGGGTGCGGCCAGGCGGGGCATCCACCGCCGCTCCCACGCGCTGGGGGCCGTGGGTTGCAGCCAGTGCGGACGGTGGCGCAGTACCCACAGGCCCGCGGCCAGACCCCACGCCACGGCGGCCAGCCAGGGCACCAGGGGCACGTAGTCCTCGGTGAAGGGTTTGCGGCTGATCAGGCCCAGCCAGTTGAACTGTTTTTCATTGAAAAAATCGAGTGCAGCGCTTTCATATAAAGCGTAAGCAGCTACAAATTGAAGAGCAATCACCCCCAATCCCGCCCACCACAGTGCCCGGCCCCAGCCCGCACACAGGCGGGCCAGCAGCAGCATCACGGCCAGGCCGTGCAACACGCCAAAGTAGATGTAGCTGTGGGGAAACATCACCGCCGACCCGGCGCTGACCAGCAGCGCACACCCGGCCACCTGCGCCCAACGCCGCCAGAAGCGGGCGTCCAAGCGCTGCGCCACCGGGCGTTGCAGCAGCCCCTGCCCGTGCAGGGCCACCGCCTGAGACAGCCCGGCGGTGAACAAGAACAGGCTGACGATGGCCGTGCGCTGCCAGGTCCAGAACGGGTCCAGCAGAAACTGCTGCGGCGGGATCAGGCGGAAGTGGTTGAGGTCAAAACAGAAGTGAAACACCGTCATCCACCCCATGGCCAGGGTGCGCAGGGCATCCAGCCGGTGGTGGCGACGGTCCAACGGGCGCTGCGGCATCAGCACGACGCCGCAACGGCCTGGGGCAGCCCGGCGGCCAGCACCAGCAGGCGGGCCAGGTCTTGCGGGGCGCTGACCATGGGGTCGTGGCCGGAGGCCAGTTCGTGCACCGTCCAGCCCGGCTCGGAGCGCACGCGCTGGCGCATGACGGCCACCGTGGGCAGCGCGGGGCTGGTGCAGTCGATGAAGTGGCGCGGCAGCGCGGCCACGGCGGCGGCGTCAAAGTCCAGCGGGTCCAGGTACACACCCAAGGGCTGTGGGGTCTGGCGGCGGTTCACCCACTCGTGGTCCGGCCCGTGCAGGCCAAAGGCCCCGGCGTCGGGCGGCGGGATGGCCACGCCACCGCCGTGCTCTCGCGCCAGCTTCAGGCGGGCGGCCACGGTTTCGGGGGTGTGCTGGCTGCTCCAGCTTTCACCCGGGTGGGGGGTGACGGCGTCCACGTACACCAGCCCGGCCACCTGGGGCACGAACGGCTGCGGCAACACCGACGCCATGGGCGACGCAGGCTCCGCCGCGGCCCGGCGCTTGAGCAAGGCATCGGCCACACCGGTGATGACCAGCCCGCCGTAGCTGTGCCCCACCAGCAGCACCCGCTCCAGCTCCCAGCTGTCGATCAGGCCCAGCACGTCGGCCACGTGGGTGGACAGGCGGATGTGCTCGGACAGCAAATGCGCCCGCTCGCCCACCCCGGTCAGCGTGACGGCATGGGCCGCCAGGCCCTGTTGCGCCAGCAGGGGCAGCACGCGCTGCCAGCACCAGCCGCCGTGCCAGGCACCGTGCACCAGCACCACCGTGGGCGGCTTGGGGGACGAAGGGGGGGTTGAAGGTTGCGAAGGGCTCATGGTCTGGGCACAAAAAGGGGTTTCACAGGACAATGGCGGGTTCAGTCATTTTGCACCGCCCATGCTCGCCCATCAGCTCGAACTGCTTGCCCCCGCCCGCACCGCCGACATCGGCATCGAGGCCATCAACCACGGGGCCGACGCCGTCTACATCGGCGGCCCCGGCTTTGGGGCCCGCAGCAGCGCCGACAACCCGGTGCAGGACATTGCCCGCCTGGTCAGGCACGCGCACCGCTTCCACAGCCGGATTTTTGTCACCCTCAACACCATCCTGCGCGACGACGAGCTGCCACTGGCCCGCAAACTGGCCTGGCAGCTGTACGACGCGGGGGTGGACGCCCTCATCGTGCAGGACATGGGGCTGCTGGAGATTGACCTGCCGCCCATCCAGCTGCACGCCAGCACACAAACCGACATCCGCACCCCCGAAAAAGCCCGCTTCTTGCAAGACGCGGGCCTGTCGCAGCTGGTGCTGGCCCGCGAGCTGACGCTGCCGCAGATTGCCGCCATCCGCCAGGGCCTGGCGAACGGTCTGGGGGCCGAGCGCGAGTCGGCCATTCTGGAGTTTTTTGTGCACGGGGCG
>DASUON010000118.1:0-3207 GCA_036276615.1 Burkholderiaceae bacterium | reverse complement strand
TTAATCAGAAAGCTATTACCCCCCATTCGATTTATAACACCTTGAACCAATGAAAGGTGCGCAATCTTCTCATCTTCCGTCATTACATCACCCCTTTAAACTATAGAGTGCATCCAAAGCATCTGAACCCTTACTCGCATTTACCCTAGCCCAGCCTTTCAAGTCATCAGCATCGAGAGGCGCAAGATGCTTCAAATTAATATCATATTTTACATTAACTCCTTCAGCAAGTCGCTCAAGGGCCGCAAGCGCTTTGATCATTGGACCTCGGTGATCCGCAGGCACCCTTCTCTGAATTAAGCTTGTCATTGCAATTTCAGAATAAATCCATGGAGAATCCGTTATTTCATTCTCTATGTAACTTTTTGGCGAAATTGAATTAGGAGTATTTACAAAAAATACGCACTCACACTCATTTATCATTTTCGCCAATGCTGTTGACAACATCATATAAACGTGACTTGTTGAGCGATTTCTCTTTTGATAATCATAGGTCGCCGAAGATTTGTCATAGCAGTATTCATCATCAATTATTTTTAACAAATCAGCCGAATACCCCCAAATACAGGAGTCAATAAACGAAGTTAACCCAAACGTCTCCTTCAACCATCCAGCCAAACCAATGACCTTCACCTCATCCTTATGCGAATGCGACAGAAAAACATCTGCCTCAATCAACGGAAACCATTTCGCAATTATTTCTGACGCAATCAGATTGCCATTTCGGTCTTTAAATGACTCAAGCCTTTCCTCAACCAACGACTTATTATAATTATGAAGACCTCGCCCAATCTCTACGAAACGAGCAACATCAAACCCATTCATATCAAGATTAAATCCCCTGTACATGCCACATCCTTTGGTTTTCAAGAAATATACTCAGTATAAATTTTTTGTGAAAATTCTCCATCACCCCCTCGCACTAGTACCTTGCCTCCAAATCTCTGCCCGTAAGTTTATTGCAATTCATGGAAGCAAAAATGACTTTTCAATGCCAGTTCAGTGACCACAATCGGCAAACCCCAGAACACCCTCAGCCTTGGCGGCTTTCTCCAACTCGTGGGCATTGACATAGACCCCCAACCACTGCGGCGGAAGCATGTCTTTGATGGTGCTTTTCCCCGAGCCATTGGGCCCCGCGAACATGCGCACACGCGGAACAAGTGCCGTCATGCCTTGTGGGTCCGCACCCGCTTGGCCCCCAAGGTCACGGCATAGGGTTTGGCGATGTCGCGGATCACACGCACCGTTCCTTCGACAGAGGTCTCAATCAGTTGCCCGTCACGGGCCTCGACCACCTTGCCGCTGACCGCGAGGGCTTGGTAATACGCCCGCTTGACGGCGTTGCCCGCCAACTCGGGAATGCGGGCCTCCATGCGCAGCATGGACTCTTCATTCATTCGGGAAGGGGTTTTCATCAGGTGCTCCGGTGTCCAGCGCCACTTATACCCGATCACCCCGAGCCCTGTCGCCACGCCAGCGGCGCACTGCCCCCCACCACCGCGGCCACCGTCCAAAACACCCAGGCTGCACCCACCGCCGCCCCCACCGAGCCAAACAGCAGCGGCATGGCCACGCTGGAGGCGTTGATGGTCATGGCCCGCAGGGCCAGGGCCTCGCCGTGGCGGTGGTGGGGGGTGATCTGGTGCAGGGTGCTCATGATCATGGGCTGCACCGAGCCCAGCGCAAACCCCAGGGCCATGGACGCCAGGCCCATGCCCCAGGCCGAGGTGAGCCAGGGGTACAGCGCCAGCAAGGCCGCCGTGAGGGCCATGGCTCCGGCCACCACCTTCATTTCGTGCAGGCGATCGGCCAGGTGGGGAATGGCCAGCCGCACCAGCGTGGCCGCCACCGCAAACACCCCCAGGAGGGTGCCGATGGCGGTGGCGCTGAAATCGCGCTCGTGCCCCAGCACGGGCACCAGGAAGGTGTGCACGTCCCAACACGACGACAACACCCAGTTGACCGCCATCAGCCGGGTGAAGGCGGGCTGGCGCAGCAGCGTCCACGACGACTCCGGGGCATGGGCCTTGGGCTTGGGATGCAAATGCCCCGGCAGGCTCAGCCGCCCCACGTTGGCCCAGGCCAGCAAGGGCAGCAGGGCCAACAGCGCGTAGGCGGCACGAAAGCCCGAGGTGTCGATCAGCACCCCCGCCGCCAGCGGCCCCAGGAAGTTGGACACCGACGGCCCCAGCGCCAGCCAGCTGAACACCTGGCGCAGCTCGGTGGCATCGGTGGCCAGCAGGCCCACGGTGCGCTGCAAGGCAATGAGGGCCAGCCCGGTGGCCGCGCCACAGGCCAGGGCTGTGAAACACAACACCCCAAACACCGGCCACGCCGTGGCGGCCAAGCCCCCGGCCACGGCCACGGCGACCGCCCAGCCCATGGGCCGGTGCAGCCCGTGCCGGTCCACATAACGCCCGGCGGGCAGCGACAAAAACACCTGCGACAACGCAAACAGCACAATCAGCACGCCCACCGACGCCGCGCTTTGCC
The DNA here is from genome assembly GCA_036276615.1 of Burkholderiaceae bacterium. Taxonomy (GTDB): domain Bacteria; phylum Pseudomonadota; class Gammaproteobacteria; order Burkholderiales; family Burkholderiaceae_C; genus UBA2334. Next base: position 711 of record DASUON010000118.1, on the reverse strand, counting down.
CCTGCCGCAGGGCCATGAGCGGTGCGGCCATGCGAAACCCCGTCATGCATGCATGCAGGCACACCTGGGCCGCCACCAGGCGCAGCAACAGGCGGCGGGTGGCGGGGCTCATGTCAGTCCGCGTCCCCGGCCCCCAGCAGGCCCTGGGCCTGCTCGGTGGGCAGGGCTTCCACCGACTTCAGCACCCGGCCCATGGCGCGGCTGCGGACTTCGGCGCTGTCCAGGGTGTTGAGCACGGTCTGGGTCTGGGTTTTCACCTTGGCCAGCACGTCGCCGAACTTGCCAAACTCGGTTTTCACCGCCCCCAGCACCTGCCACACCTCGCTGCTGCGCTTTTCCAGCGCCAGCGTCCGAAAACCCATGTGCAGCGAGTTGAGCATGGCCATGAGCGTGGTGGGCCCTGCCAGGGTGACGCGGTGTTCCCGCTGCAAGGCTTCCATCAACCCCGGGCGGCGCAGCACCTCGGCGTACAGGCCTTCGGTGGGCAGGAACAGGATGGCGAAGTCGGTGGTGTGCGGTGGCTCCAGGTACTTGTCGGCCATGCTCTTGGCCTCCAGCCGGATGCGCAGCTCCAGCGCCTTGCCCGCGGCGTCGGCCTCGGCGGCGTCGGCGCGCACCTGGGCGTCGAGCAGGCGCTCGTAGTCTTCGTTGGGGAATTTGGCGTCGATGGGCAGCCAGCAGGGCTGGCCGTCGTCGCCCCGCCCGGGCAGG
>DASUON010000117.1:0-2792 GCA_036276615.1 Burkholderiaceae bacterium | reverse complement strand
AACACCCAGAAAAGCGCGTGGGTGGGACGCGATCAATCCCCTTGCCCGGGGGCAGGGGGCTCGAAATCGTTGAAATGCCGCACCAGGACGCGGAACACGTAGGCGATGGCCCAGACGCTTGCGATGGCGGCAGTGATGAGGCCCGCTGATTCCAGGTCCAGGAACAGGGGGTTTGCGGCTATGAGGGAGGCTTCCTCATAGGTCAGCAGGGCCAGCTTGCCGGGGCCGCAGGGGGCCACCTGAAGGGCCGTGCCTACGAGGTCAACGCATTGCATGCAGACCCCTCAGGCGTAGGGAGCGCGGCGCTCCCGGCGGTCGGGGATGGAGCCCCGCAGGACGAAGCACAAACGGGACTTGTGGCACAGCCGAAACCAGCAACCGCAAGCGCGTGACGGGTCAAGCACAAAGCGCATATCAGGCCCCGGCAGCGGCAGATGCAGCACCACGGCCCACGGTGGGTACTGCGGACTTGATCGGCACAGGGGTCAAGCCCGTGAGCACGGCCTCAATGCGGCGGGATTGGAAGTCGGGCTTAAGCGCGAAGGTGCCCGTGAACACGCCGGGGCGCACTTGGTCACGGAGGGCCTTGGGCACGGGCAGGACGCCGATTTGGTCCGGGTTGCCTTGTTCGTCCAGGAGGACGCATTCAGCATCTTGAACCTCGTAGGGCTTGCCAGTCTTGGCAGAGGTGCCGGTCTTCAGTTCGTTGACTTTCAGGATTTGGATGACGGCTTGCATAATGGTTTCCCCATTTGTGGTTGCAACACACATTTGTGTTGTATCGAAATAGTACACGACGGAGTGTTGTATGCAAAGTGCCGATGAATTGAAAAAACTAATCGAGAGTGCCGGACTGATATGCGGAAGCGAATACAAGCTAGCAAAGCGGATGGGAATACCTCAGCAAATGCTGACGGACTGGAAAGCTGCGAGACGGGCATGCAGCCCCGCAGATCGGGCGATACTCGCGGGCATTGCTGGGCTGGACGCCCAGGCCGAACTGGTGAAGGCCACGCTGGAGCGTGAGCAGGGATCACGCCGTGGGGAGATGCTCGGGGAGCTGCTGGGCCCAAAAGCGCAGGCGGTCACTGAAGCTGCAGCCCAATCAGACGAGCCCGCCTACACCGCTTTGCAGCAGGTTGCAGACATGCTCGACCACCTGCCCGAAGTGCGAGATAGCATTCACGCCATCCTGAAAGCGTTCCCCATGAAAATCGACACCAAGAGCAAGAAGGTCAACAAGGCGTGGCTCAATGACCACGTCAACGACCCGTACGTCAAGCAGGCCCAAAAAGACGGCTACCGCGCCCGTGCGGCTTACAAGCTCAAGGAGATTGACGAGACCTTTGGCCTCATCCGTCCCGGGCATTGCGTGGTGGACCTGGGGTCGGCCCCGGGGGCCTGGAGCCAGTACGTGCGCCGACGCCTGGCTCCACACGGGGCGGCATCCGGTGAGCTGGATGGCGCCATCGTGGCCATGGACATCCTGCCCATGGAGGCCATCGAAGGGGTGGTGTTCATTCAGGGCGACTTCCGCGAGGAGCCCACGCTGTTGGCCCTGCAAGCGGCCCTGGGGGCCAAGGCCACCGGGCGGCAGGTAGATGTGGTGGTGTCCGACATGGCGCCCAACCTTTCGGGCATTGGCACGGTGGACGCGGCGCGTGTGGCTCACCTCATCGAATTGGCGGTGGACTTTGCGGCCCAGCACCTCAAGCCCGGGGGGGCGTTGGTGGCCAAGGTGTTTCACGGCAGTGGGTACAACGAGTTGGTGCAGCTGTTTCGCGAGCACTTCAAGGTGGTCAAGCCGTTCAAACCCAAGGCTTCGCGCGACAAATCGTCCGAAACCTTTCTGGTGGGCATCGGTCTCAAGGGCCAGTGAGTCAGCCTGTGCCAAGATAGTCTTGGCCTAATCAGGGTTTAGAGGAATGTCAAGTCCTGGAGGGCTTGAAAGCCCTAAAATGGCCCTCAGTTGAGCGGGACCCCGCAATCGTCAGGAGTTTGACTTGAACAATCAGTGGTTTTCGAAAATTGCCGTCTGGATGGTGGTGGCCATGGTGCTGTTCACCGTGTTCAAGCAATTCGACGGGCGCTCCACTGCGGGTGCTGGCTACCTGGGCTATTCCGACTTTCTGGTCGAGGTGAAAGCCCAGCGCATCAAAAGCGCCACCATCACCGAAGGCCCCAGCGGCACCGAAATTCAGGCCGTCACCATTGACGACCGCCGCATCCGCACCAACGCCACTTACCTGGACCGCGGCTTGGTGGGCGACCTGATCGCCAACGACGTCAAGTTCGACGTCAAACCCCGCGAAGAAGGTTCTCTGCTCATGACCCTGCTGGTCAGCTGGGGTCCCATGTTGCTGCTGATTGGCGTGTGGGTGTACTTCATGCGGCAAATGCAAGGCGGCGGCAAGGGCGGCGCCTTCAGCTTTGGCAAGAGCAAGGCCCGCATGCTCGACGAGAACAACAACAGCGTCACCTTTGCCGATGTGGCGGGTTGTGACGAGGCCAAGGAAGAAGTGAAGGAAGTGGTTGACTTCCTGAAGGATCCCCAAAAGTTCCAGAAGCTGGGTGGCCGCATTCCCCGTGGCCTGCTGCTGGTCGGCCCTCCAGGCACCGGCAAGACCCTGCTGGCCAAGGGCATTGCGGGGGAGGCCAAGGTGCCGTTCTTCAGCATTTCCGGCTCTGATTTTGTGGAAATGTTCGTGGGCGTGGGTGCTGCCCGTGTGCGCGACATGTTCGAAAACGCCAAGAAGAACGCCCCCTGCATCATCTTCATCGACGAAATCGAC